>CAYQDP010000135.1:0-7184 GCA_964416235.1 uncultured Flavobacteriaceae bacterium
GAATTGAGCTTTTGCAGTAAACAAATCGCCAAGCAGCTCCCTGCATAAATCACTAATACTATCACGTAACCTGAAATTCTTTACTCCTTGAAAATTCATTACGCTATCCGACAAAAAACGCATTGCTTCATTCACCAGCATAGAGTCCTTTATTTGAATTACTAATGCCCTTTCAGTTACATTATTTAAGTTGTATTCGCACTCCACTACAACATCACTAATGTTTTCCGCCAATTGTCTTTGTACATTATACAAAGCACTATCGTTAGCCTGCTTCCAATAAAATGCATTAGACTTAATTTTTAATTTTTCGTGTAACAAAGGATAATTACTTGTAGCCGTTGCCTTATACGACAAAATATTGAAAGGCAGTATTTGGAAAAAATCTACAGTCTTGGCAGGTTGTCCGCTTAGTGCGTTTAGAAATGTTGAAGTATCAGCGTCATTAAATCCATTCATTACTATTGCATCAGGTGTAACTTCAAGTTTAGCTGACGAGACACCGGTTAAAGCAATTTGCTGCGCATTAATTTTCAAATTACTCTTTTTAAGTAAATCATAATTAAAATATACATTGCATAAATCATCTTCATCTAAATTTTTTCGAAGCTGCAAAAATTTCGGTTCCTTACTTAATTTCTTTTCTGCTGCATTAAAACATTTTTTAATCAGTTCCAAACTCTCTGATATTGCCACCACTCCATTCGATACTTGTATTGTATACTTCAAACGATCCTTCCAGAATTCTGCTAATCCCTCCGCATTGACTTCGCATTTTAAATTTTGTGAGAGTAATTCTTTGAAATCTTTTTCCTGAGCCAACTCACGTAAATTAAATGTGATGAGTAAACGGAGACTTTGATTTTCATTATAAAATCCGAGATTAATTTTTCTGCCTTCAAAAAAATCTTTAAAGACTTCCACTTGTGTTGTTAACGAGTCGAAATAAGAAATTTGTGATTCAATGGACTTAATCTGAGACACGCTAGTTAGTCCGTTCCAAATTAAATTTTGGTTAATGAGTTTATTGGTTAATTCGTGAAATCCCGAAACCTCTACCAAACAAACAGCATTGTTTGGTAAAACATCTAAAGCGTTTAAAGCAGGTTTTTTATTTTGTTTCAAATAAAAATATCCCCAAACCGCGGCACCTAAACCTGCAGTAACAAACACGTAAAAAAATATGGTTTTAAATTTTTTCAAATCAAACTATAGCTATCTAAGTTATAGGATAGCCCGATTGATTTTTGATGAAAAAAACCTACTTATTAAACTGCCTTTGTGAATTGTCAGAACTCCAATTCCAGTTGATCAGGCAAGAGTCTGAAGGTTGTACGATGCAAAGGAGTAGAGCCCAGTTTTTTTATCCCTTCCCTATGTTCCTTTGTTGGATAACCCATGTTCCTTTCCCATCCATATCCGGGGTGTTTTATTGCAGCCTCCTTCATAAAATCATCTCTGTAGGTTTTGGCTAAAATACTGGCCGCAGCAATACTTAAAAACTTGGCGTCACCTTTAATGATGCATTGATGCGGAATGTTGTCGTAGGGCTTAAAACGGTTACCGTCAATTAACAGAAGTTCCGGACGAATTTTTAATTGTCCCACTGCTCGCTGCATTCCCGTTATGGATGCATTTAAAATATTGATTTCGTCAATTTCAGTGTTACTTACCTGTACTACAGAAAAAGCGAGAGCTTCCTTTTCTATGATCGGGCGCAACTCGTAACGCACTTTATCCGTGAGCTGCTTACTATCATTTAAAATTTTGTTTTTATAATCTTTAGGTAAAATAACTGCAGCCGCAAAAACAGGACCGGCCAGGCAACCCCTACCGGCTTCATCGCAACCGGCTTCAATCAAATTTTTATCAAAATACGCCTTTAGCATTATTTTAAATTAGTCAGGCAATTTTTAATAGCAGTGAAATCCGGAACTTTACCCGCATCCTCTAAAACCTCAGCATACTGTATAATTCCATTCTTATCAATAACAAAAGCCGAACGCTTCCCAACTCCTTTCATGTCGAAAACAAAACTTTCATATAACGAATCATAAGCGAGTGAAGCGTCCTTATTAAAATCACTCAATAACTCGAAATTCAAATTCAATTCTTCTTTGAATTTCTTTAAGGTGAATAGAGAATCGATTGAGATTCCAAAAACTTCCGCATTCGTGGTGTTATAAAAACTTAAATCATCGCGGGTTGAACATAATTCTGCCGTGCATGTACTTGTAAAGGCCAAAGGGAAAAACAAGAGTACCACATTTTTCCCACGCAATTCGTTTAGAACAACGGGTTTCTTATTAGTGTTAAACAGTTTAAAATCAGGGGCTTGTTGAGCAATTTGAACTTTCATCTTTTACAATTATTTAAGTTTATTTTTTAGGGTATGAACAAAGTAAATAATAATTTTGTATTCATAATTAGTAACCTTAAAAACTCATAATAAAATGACATCATTAATTGGAAAAAAAGCACCGTCGTTTAAAGCAGCAGCTGTTGTTAACGGTGGCGAAATCGTAAACGATTTTTCATTAGATCAATATGTAGGTAAGAAGTATGTAATTTTCTTCTTTTACCCAAAAGATTTTACATTCGTTTGTCCAACCGAATTACACGCGTTCCAGGAAAAATTAGCTGAATTTGAAAAACGTGGTTGCGCAATCGTTGGTTGCAGTACCGACACAGAACAAAGTCACTGGGGCTGGTTGCAAATGGATAAAAAGTTTGGTGGGATTAAAGGCATCACTTATCCAATTGTTGCCGACACAAACAAAACCATCTCAATTAACTACGGTTGTTTAAATGGCGACTACTCTATTGACGAAAACGACAATTTTGTTGCAAGCAGTGAAATGATTGCGTATCGTGCTTTGTATTTAATTGACAAAAAAGGAAACGTTCGTCACTTATTGATTAACGATTTACCATTGGGCCGTAATGTTGATGAAGCTTTACGTATGTTAGATGCTTTACAGTTCAATGAAGAAAACGGTGAAGTTTGTCCTGCTAACTGGAGCAAAGGCAAAGAAGGTATGAAAGCAGACCACAGCGGAGTTGCTGATTATCTTGCTAAACACTAAAAATTTAAATTACATAAAAAAACCTCGGAGAAGTTTCTCCGAGGTTTTTTATTGCATTTAAAATTCAAACTTGTACCCTACACCTTTTACGGTTTTAATATTTTCTTCTCCTAATTTTTCGCGGAGTTTGCGGATGTGAACATCTATTGTTCTATCGCCAACAACCACCTCATCGCCCCAGATTTTTTCGAGAATGAATTCTCGGGTAAATACTTTGCCGGGCTTTGAGACCAAAAGCTCTAATAATTTAAATTCTTTCTTTGGTAAAATAATTTCGTTCTGACTTTTATACACTAAGTATTTTTCCAAGTCCACTTTAATATCACCAAACTCCATTACTTTCTCTGTTTTAGGAGTATCGGAACCTAATCTTCTTAATAAAGCTTTAATCCGACTGATGAAAACCCTGGGCTTCACAGGTTTTGTAATATAATCATCGGCACCAGAATCAAAACCTGCAATTTGTGTATAATCTTCGCTTCGTGCACTTAAAAACACTATTAAAGTATTTCCAATTTCTTTGTTTTCGCGAATGATGCGACACGTTTCTATACCATCCATCTCCGGCATCATCACGTCTAAAACAATTAAATGCGGCTTGTGCTTTTTGGCTAGTTCAATTCCATCATGTCCGTTTAAAGCGGTATAAACCTCGTAACCTTCCTTCTTTAAATTGTATGATAAAAAATTCAGAATATCCTCTTCATCATCTACCAATAATATTCTGTGTGCTTCACTCATAATTAGTTCCTTTTTAACGGCACTAAATTATTATATATTAAGCGCTCAAATGTTAAGTAAACTTTAAATAATTTTTACTCACACAAAATATTGTTAACCTTCGCTTAACATTAAAGTTAAGATATCCTTAAACTAGGTTCCGTTTTTTGTGACATAATTAATGGTACAAATGAAAAAGATTTTAAGCGTTCTAATTTTATTTTTAAACTATAATGCATTTTCTCAAACCGGAAAAATTACCGGAAAAATTATAGATGCTAAAACAGGTGAAACCTTGCCAGGCGCTACAGCAGTTATCGAAGGAACAACCAAAGGCGCAAGTGCTGACTTTGATGGTAATTTCAGTTTAAATAATGTACCCATAGGTAAAGTAACGCTCATTGTTAGTTATATTTCTTACGATACGAAAAAATTAACCGGTATTGAGGTGAAAGCGAATGATGTTACGAATGTGAACGTTCCGCTTGAAACTTCTTCCTCTCAAAATTTACAAGAAGTGACAGTAACGGTTGAAATTGCGAAAGAAAATACAGCGGCTTTAGTATTAATGCAAAAAAATAATGTCAGCGTGAGCGATGGAGTTTCTGCCGAAACTATTAAACGTACACCGGACAGAAATACAGCTGACGTATTAAAACGCGTTAGTGGTGTTACAATTATTGAAGATAAATTTGTAATTGTACGCGGACTAAGCGACCGCTATAATGTATCGTATTTAAATAATTCTCCTTTACCTAACACTGAGGCTGATAAAAAAGCATTCTCCTTTGATATTTTTCCTGCAAACATGCTTGATAATATTTTAGTGAATAAAACTGCTACGCCTGATATGCCGGGAGATTTTGCAGGAGGTATTATCCAAATCAACACAAAAAACATCCCGGATAAAAATTTTGTTTCTTTATCACTTAATGGTGGTTATAACACCATCACCACCGGAAAAGAACAACTAACTTATCAGGGAGGAAAAAGAGATTGGCTGGGAATTGACGATGGCACAAGAGCATTACCAAGTGAAACACCGGCACAGGAAAATTTTCCTGCGGATAACATTTCTCAGTTTGAAGCTGCCAAGCCGTTTAAAAATGATTGGGCGATTGAAAAATCTAAATTCAAACCCAATTTTTCTACTCAATTCGCAATCGGACAAAACATAAAATATAAAGAGCGTGATTTTATAGGCGTGTTATTTTCTTTAACCTATAACAATTCAAACACATTTGCCCAAAGAGAAAGAAATGTATTCAATAACAATTCAACCGGTACCGGCGAAGCTGTACAAGAGGAACATTATGATTTAAATGTTTATGGCAATCAAACCTTAATGGGGTCTATTTTAAATTTGTCGTTCAAGCTTAATGAAAATCATAATATCAGTGTAAAAAATATTTATTCGATTAGTTCTGATGACAAGTTGATTGCTTCCTTAGGAAACAGAGGAATGAATGAAGACATTCCAATTGAAACAAAAATAACAACACGCTATTTTCAAAGCAGCAAAGTATACTCAGGACAATTATCAGGCGATCATTATTTACCGAAAGCAAAAATTAAAGCAAATTGGGTGGGGTCTTATGGAACTTCTAACCGTAACGTTCCGAATTACAGAGTAACAGCGTACAGTCGATTAACCGCGTTTAACGATCCATTTGATCCTAATCCATATGATACAACCTATCAAGCCAATGTTGCGTTGAGCACAAGCGGACCTGACTATGGAGGATATCGCTTTTACTCGAACCTTGATGAAAAAATCATGAGCTTCAGAGCTGATTTTTCGAGAGGATTTAAAATAAACGAAAAACTAAAACAAGACATTAAAATAGGTGGATTCACTCAAATGAGAGATCGTGAATTCTATACTCGTCAGCTTGGATTAACGCATATCAATTACATGTTTAAAAAATCATTATTATACTTATCGGAAGATCAAATTTTCGCTCAGGAAAACATGGGTCTAAATATTCCAAGTGAAGCCGGTTATCCCGACTCAACAGGATTTAAATTATATGATTTAACCAAACCAACAGATAAATACACGGCTTCCTCAAAATTGTTTGCGGGTTATTTGATGTTGGATACTAAATATAAAGAATGGTTTCGTGCAATATATGGTGCTCGTTTAGAAAACTTCACACAACGTGTGGATGCGGAAAGAACAAAAGGTGTTCCGCTTATTATTGAAAGAAGTCACATAGATGTTTTACCTTCCTTAAATTTAATTTTCTCATTGAATGAGAAACAAAATATTCGCGCTAGCTATTCTAAAACATTAAACCGTCCGGAGTTCCGAGAATTAGCGCCTTTTAATTGGCAAGATCCTGAAACGCGTTTCTTGTTGAATGGTTATGATAGTTTAAAGCAATGCAATATTCATAACATTGATTTGCGTTATGAAATTTATCCGGGTCGCGGTCAACTATTTTCTGTAAGTGGATTTTATAAAGACTTTACCAATCCTATTGAGATGGTAGCACAACAATACGCTGCTGATGAAATTACTTTCCGTAATGCCCCAAAGGCAACTATCTACGGAGCAGAATTAGAGTTTAGAGTAATTATTGGTGCTTTATTTAAAACAGATTCAATAAAATTCCTGAATAATTTAAGCGTATTTTCTAACCTTTCTTATTTTAAATCGGAAGTATCTTTGTTTAAGCCGGGTTCAACTACCGAAAAATATACGCGTAATTTGCAGGGACAATCACCTTACATTATTAATGCAGGAATTTTATATAATGATAACGAACTTGGGTTTAGTATTGGTGCAATGCTCAATC
Organism: uncultured Flavobacteriaceae bacterium; assembly: GCA_964416235.1. Classification (GTDB taxonomy): domain Bacteria; phylum Bacteroidota; class Bacteroidia; order B-17B0; family Aurantibacillaceae; genus JAHEYG01. Next base: position 6,608 of record CAYQDP010000135.1, read on the forward strand.
GTATTGGAGAGCGAATCTATAACGTGGGAACACAAAACGAACCGGATCGTTGGGAAAACAGCAGAACCGTTGTTGATGTTCAATTTGGAAAACAACTTTGGAAAAATCGGATAGAAATAAAATTCAATATCCGCGACTTGTTGAAGCAACGTTCGGTTATCTATCAGAATAATGATAATGACACGCGTTTCAATGAAGGAAAAGATTTTGAAGTATTAACACGTACTTACGGTACAGTATACTCGTTACAATTAAACATTAAACTTTAATGCGAATTGTTTTTAAGTTTAATAAGCGAGGTATTGAGTTTTACCAAAATATCTAACCCTCTCTTGGCTGCATTTTTTAATTTTAATTCGGGGTATTGATATTTTAACTCCTTATTTAAAGCTTTAAATTCATCATTAAACAAACACACATCCTTAAAAACTGATTTCTTCAGTTTCTTCGTAAACATTGGAGATTTTTCGTAATGAGACTTCAAATGCCGATTGACATCTGATAATTTCAGTTTACTGCTTCCCATATTAATTCCTTCATCGGAACAAATTTGTTTTGCTGTTTTAAGTATGAGATT
>CAYQDP010000136.1:0-7155 GCA_964416235.1 uncultured Flavobacteriaceae bacterium
ATGTCCATACCCATTACAGAGGTTTTTGCCGATATTTTGATTGTCTTGAAATTTTCATCCCGTGAAGAATAATTCTTGAAATAAATTTTGTTGGAAGAACTTGAAGAAATCACACTCCTGCCAAACACCACCCATTTGTCGTTTCCGGTATTTTGTGTGAGAAACTCTACTTCCACTTCGCGACGATAAGGCATTTCGTTCTCTACTTTTATTTGCAAACAACCAATGAAATACATTCTCCTGAACGAACATTCAATAACTGTTTGCTTTTTTTCTTTGTCTTCGGTTCTTATTAATCCGGTTGGCAATAATTCTCCGTCACCATTACTCACTTCTTCCGTTAATGGAATGTATGCTGAGGAAATATCCAATTTGGGTGAATCGTTATCTTCCGTTATCACACGGATATATTTGAACGTAACAGGACTAAATGAAATTTTGTTACGGTAGTAATGATCAAATGGCGGACGGAAATAATGAAACACTTTTTCGTTCTCGATGATGGTTTTCCAGATCTTATTATCATCACTTCCTTCTAAAGTCACATTCTTAAAAAATTCCGGAGCCGAAAAGTTTAAATAAACGGATGAATACGTTAATCCTGAATCTACCACCAAGGTGGCGTAAGATGATTTATTGGCTATATAACTCTTGTCTACAATATTCAAATACCTGAAATAACTTTTATCGTAGGTACTGTTATCATACTCCCCGATAATATGAGGAACTTCCAAAGTATCCTTTCCGATTTCAAAAACACGGTAATGTCCCGGACGATCGATAACACCGGAACCAATCTTTAATTTATAAAAACCATTTTCGCTAACCGGTTTTATTTCCCGGTAGTAATCATAGGTATTTAATTGCGCTGAAACTCGAAACGCAAACAGAACTGAAATTAATACTATTACTTTCTTCATAAGGTGTTGTCTTCTTCTTTATTAACTGAATTTGTATCCTCAAACAACAATGGTTTAAATTTTTGATACATAAACGAAACTAATAATAAAATTACGCCAATTGTTATAAAAACAATCAAGCGATAACCCATAGTCATACTCATGGCATCACCGGCTAATTTTAAAATGGTTAATCCGAATAAACTGATGGCAATTATACGCAGCATCTTTTTCTTTCGTAAAATTCCATAAGCGATTAAAGCCATGGAATAAAGTCCCCATAACACTGTATAACCCATTCGCGATGCTATTTTTTGATAATGCTCGTAATCATTTAAATGCAGCATGGTGGTTATATGCGACAACTCATTACTTAACGCAATTAAAATTAAAATATGAAACAACCAATAATTTACCGGTTTTACTTTCTTCAGCACTTCTGAATTTCTGAAAAAGTAAATCATCCCAATCATTATAAATACAAAAGGTAAAAAAGCATAACGTATATTATAATTCCAAGTGCTGATATGAGAATAAGCATAATTGTAAACTGCTTCTGTTTTTAAATCGGATACAATTAAAAACCCTGCAGTGACAGCAATAATTGCCATCAAAATATTAAGCGACCAGGAAATATAAGCGAATACGGTGTGATTAGATTTCTTAATAGCAAACCATCCAAGCACAGCGAAATACACAATGCTGTAATTAATTATCCATAAACCGTTGTAAGACTTCCAGGAACTATCGTAGTCTGTCCATTCACCGTATTCACCCACATGCGTATACTCCGTTAATTTATATTGTATGTCGAAGTAAAGAGAAATTTCGTTTGAGAAAGTCATGTAACAAACCAACAATCCGATTACAATTAAAAAAATGTTTGCGATGCGTGAGAGTAATGTTTCCAAATTCATTTTATTCATTTTCCATAGGAAAGCAAAGCCTGCGGTGCCAAGGATACTCGTTAAAAAATAACGGTTAAGTATCGGCTGAAGCGCTAATGTTGTATCAGTGTTATTACTGAAGTAAGAGTAATTGCTCCAGTCGTGTATTAAACTAAAAAAGGCTAATAAGGAAATTCCATACGATAAATAGCGGTATGTGTTCACGTTTGTTTTTTGCGTCATCCACATTAACACAATCATTTCCATTACCCAAATGATGGTGACATAATTTCCCTCTAATTGAACAGGAATAGCCATGGTAATGAAACTAATCACCATCGCTAAAATGAAATGATAAATAGTTTTGTCGTTCAGCTCCTTCTTCTTACACAATATCGCAAACCCTAAATGAATTAATGCATTAAATACGCAGAATAACCCCTGGAATTGCTCATAGTATTTATCGTCCATGGCATTATAACCAATGCCAAAATAAATCAAGCTGTTGCTTAACACCAGCACCACATCCCAAACACTGAAGTTTTTATTTCGGAAAACTTTGTAAGAAATGAAGGATAAATAAAACACTAAATAAAAGGCCGTTGAGAAAAATAATGTTCGTCCGAAAAAGCGATCTGCTTCATAAGAAGAAAGCATCCAGCCGGAAAATATCAGCCACGTTAATGCATAAGCTACATGGTTTACAAATTTCCAATACTTCTTAAACGCCAAGACTAAAACACCCAGATTTAGAATAAGCATAAATCCAAACATGTATTGTATTTCGCCGCTACCCGTACTTAATAATGGAGGGAGTATATAACCGCCGATTAATCCAATTAAGGCGATGATTTCATAATTATAAACATGTGCTGCAAAGACCGTAAAGGCGGTAAATAAAGCCATGATAACAAAAGCAACGGGGGCATTATAGAAATGATAATGTGAATAGCCGATGTAAGTTGTAAAATACATGATGGCCATTGCGCCACTCAGCAGAACAGCACTAAACACTTCGTATTTCTTTTTATAAATTAATGCCAGTCCAAGAATTAGTGTACCCGCCAGATAACCTAATACTAATCGGGTTGTTTCATTAATTAAATCCTTATCAATAGCGTATTTAACACCAATGGCAACCCCCAGCACCAAAGTGATAATACCAATGATGCTAAACCAACGTGCACCTATTTTCTCTTCAAAATTTAATCCGCCGGTAAATGATTTTTTAGTTTCACCCTCGTAAGCATACTTCGAAACTTCTTCTTTAACGGCTACTTTTTCTTCCTTAATTGTTTCTACAACCGGTGGAGGCGTAATTGTTTCAGTTTTTGGCGGAGTTATTTGCTCCTCTGTTTTAGTATATGCTTGGGAAGATTTTACACCTTTCAGTTCATTTAACTGCTGCTGTAAAAATTCAAGTTCTTGTTTGTAATTGTCGAGATTTTTAGACAGCAATAATATTTTCTGTCCGATTAAATTAATCTTTTCGTCGTTTGTCATACAAGGGGGTTGATTTAACCTTATACTAAAGGTAAAAGAATTTTCGGATTGAGCTTTTTGATGTAAATCAAATTTATGAAGCGATTATCAAAAGCCTGTTAAAATATGCTAATACAAAATAAAAACGGAGGCTTGCGGCCTCCGTTTTAAAGTCAATCTTATTATTTATTATTCAATAATAATCACTAAATATTTTGAAGCTCCCCAAAACTCTTCAGCATTGGTGATTTCGATTTTCTCAACTGTTTTCTCGCCAATTAACTTGTAAGAGTTGCTTGGGTGAGTAGTTAAGATTTTTACTTTCTTCGCGCCTATCACAATTGAACTTGTTTGTGTAATATCTAATTTCGTAAAGTAATCACGGTTAAAATCATCTTTTAATTTTGATGACTTACCAATTCCGATAAATCCACCTTCTTTAGTAATGATTCCTTTTTCTTTTAATTCTTTACTTGTACCGAAAGCATAATAAGCAGTGTTTAATTTTTCTGTCTTCACTTCCACTTCCTGCTCAATTTCTTCATAGTTCATGTTGATATTGCTTAACTCAATGTTTAAAGCTTCGATCTGAGATTTTAAATCAGTAATCTCATTATCCTTAGCTGTTAACTGAGCTTGTAATGTTTCTAACATCTTTTCTAATCCTTCAATCTGAACTTTGCTGGCTTTTAATTTTTTAGTTAATGAATTGATACGGCTTTTGTTTTTACCCATCAAGTCATAAATAGCCTGGATATCTTCTTTAATTTGATCTTCCTTGCTTTTTACATCGCCGGCTTTAGCAGAACCTGTAACGATTTTTTCTTTTTCTTTAATCGCATTCAAGTTGTCTTGAATTTCATTAAACGTAGTTACGAATTGTTGAATGGCTGCTTCTTTTTCAGAAAGCTTTCCATTTAATTCACTGTTTAATCCGCTTAAGCTGTCAGCTAAAGGATTTGGTTCCTTCTCGTCAGAACCCTTGCAAGATGTAAAATTGATTGCAGCTAAGCCTAAAAACAAAGCCACGATAAAAAATTTAATAGTTTTCATATTCGAATAAAAATTGGTTTGCAAATGTACTTATTAATACCAAAAAAGCGGGTAAGTAACCCGCTTTTAAGATTTTTTTAGAAGAAATGAACCTCTGATTTTTAATCAGATAGCTTAATTTTCCTTGATAATAACATCGTCCACTTCCCAAGTCTTACCATCCGTATTAGAACCTACGTATTTGAAAGCGATACGGGTATTAGTCGATTTGTATGCCGATAAGGATACAGTTCCTGAGGATGTAAACACCCAGCTTCCTGCTGATAATGTAGGTGATAATTGAGTCCAGGTTGCTGTTGAAGGAGCACCTGATGTATAGTTTGTAGAAACCCATACTTCTAATTGAGCTCCGGCATAATTACATGCACTTTGGAAATACAAATTAGGATTGGTTGATGTTGCAATACTTACAGGAGGCGAGATTAACCAAGTTTCGCAAGCTACATTTGATCCTGAGAAATTTGTACACTTCGCAAAGTTTTGCGAACCAAATGAAGAGGCAGTCCAATTGATCGAACCAATCACATTTTGCTGCGACCATCCACCGCTGGTGATGCTTAAGTCTTCAAAATCTTTACTTAAATAAGTGCCTGGAGCTAATGTAGAGCCACATAAAGCGCCGGTCATATTTACTTCATTTACTTTACGAATGCTTAATTGCATAGTCGTTCCGTACTGACTAACAATTCCAATGATGCTTCCATTACCGGCAGGTAAAGTAGTTCCTGCAAAGTTAGCATAACCGCTGGTACGTACTGTTAAAGTTGGAGCGCTGCATGATTTCAAAATTTGGTTTTTATCCACTTTACCAATCGCATCAGCAAATGTTGGATAAGAAACTGCCGTAAATTCAACATTATCTATACGAACTAATTTTGATTGAGCTGTATTAGTTGCAGATGTGTTTGCGATAATTTGAGAGATGGTCATTACTTCAGGTTGCGGATTTAAACCACTCGCTAATTTTACAACGCTTTTCTCGATGTTCACAGAATCTAATTGAATTAAATTATTGTCGTCGTTTAAATAGCATCCTTTTAAATTAATACGGATACTATCGCCGATGTATAACCCTCCGCTGTAAACTAACTTCAAATGTAAAGCGCCTGTTGCATCTTTTACATAAACTTCTTTATATAAATTACCACTTACTTCATCGGAAGTAACTACGCAATATAAATTACTGTCGTTTTGGAAACGGTAGTTTTGATTTGGGTTTAAAGTGTATTTAGACTTTAACTGACCAATTGTGATTCTTGCACTTTCAGGAATTGACTTCACCGGCGGCTCATCAAATTTCTTCTTACAAGACGTAATAGCAAGTGCCCCTGCTAAAACTAAGGTTGATAATGCGATTATTTTTTTCATTGCTATATAAAATTAATATTAAAAACTGAAATTTACAATTAACATATAGGTGATGCCTTGCATGTAATAATACTTGCTTGGGAATTTCTCCACCTGATTTTTATCCCAACGTAATTGCTCGAATCCACTGGTGATAATTTTTTGATTATTTAAAATATTATTGACACTTAAATTCAAGTTCAAGAAATATTTTTTCTGAATACGGAATGACTTTCCCGCATTCGCATTTAATGTAAAATAACGAGGTAGTTTTTCCTGATCGATAATTGATGCGTACAATTCTCTTTCTCCTTCTACATACTTATCAATAGCTTCCGCTGTTCTTCTGTCAGGATTCGGTTCGATGTAAATTTGATCGAAGTAATTAAAGTAAACTCCCGCAAACCAGTATTTCTTCGCGTTATATTTATAGCCGATACCTGCCACCATTTGAGGTGAACCTCCAACTCTGTAATTCTTTAGATAAACAGTTCGGTCACTGAATAATTCTGTTGCATTGTTGTCTTGCCATGCTTGTGCTTTCGGACGAGCTGTATATAAATTTTGTCCGTAATTAAACACGGCCTGAACTACATGAGAGGTAAGGAATGATTTTTCTAAACCCAATTCAACACCCTGATGGTTTTGATCAACACCAGTCATAATATAGTTAACATTGTTGTTATATAAATCATGCCAAAAAGAGCGCACCCAAGTTTGATTATTGATTTGCGTGTAATAATAAGTTAAACGTACTTTCAAAGTCGGGAACTTCGCCAAATAATTTACATCAGCTGAAATCACTTCTTCATTGGTTACACCATTCACCAAATCATTTCTCACACGTTGAGAAACAAAAATACTGTTAGATTCAGGCGTTCGAGTGAAATACGTTCCGTTAGCTGTTAAGAAATGGCGACCACTGATTTTATACGTTACTCCACCCTTCACTCCGTAGTTTAAAAAATTCGATTTTTTACTTTCTCCTTTACTGGTTGTTGGAAATTTTCCGTTCGCAACATGCCCTTCGCGCCAAATGCTGCTATTAGAAACTGTTAAACCAACGTAAACATCCACCTTTTTCATTGTGTATTCGGCTTGTCCCCATAACTCAGCGCGATTCACATTTATAGTGTAATCATAACCAAACTTTTCTCCCTCACGAACCATACGGTTAGGATTATCTAAATCATTTTGCTGGAATGTTTCATCTACACCTAAGTTCTCTGCGAATTGATCTACGTCCATCCAAAATGAAGCACCTAATAAATCTTCCAGTACTTTATACTTTCTGTTTTTGTAGATATTAGCGTTAGCACCAACACTAACAAACAAGTCTTTAATGCGTTTATTAAAAACTGTATTGAACCCGTAATTCATTAAATTCTCAATTTTGTTTTCAAGAATATAACGTGCGCGAGTTTCAGTAGTATTGATGCCCTGCCCTAACTGAGAAGGTAATGTGTACAAATTATCCTGGTTCATAT
>CAYQDP010000137.1:0-2913 GCA_964416235.1 uncultured Flavobacteriaceae bacterium
AAACAAAAGCTATTATTCCCGTTCATTTATATGGTCAGGTATGTGAAATGGATAAAATAATGGCAATTGCAAGAAAACATAATCTTTTTGTTATTGAAGATAATGCGCAAGCCCAAGGGACTTATTGCAATGGAAAAATCTCAGGAAGCTTTGGTGATATTAATGCTACCAGTTTCTATCCGGGAAAAAACCTTGGCGCGATTGGAGATGCCGGTGCGATTACAACCGACAACGAGGCTTTGTACAAAAAAGCATGTGTTATTCGTAACTATGGCTCACAAAAAAAATATTATAACAAAGTAAAAGGTATTAATTCCCGATTAGACGAATTACAAGCTGCTTTATTGGATGTAAAGCTTCCGGTAATGGACAGTTGGAATAAAGAAAGAAATGACATCGCAGAAAAGTTCTCCTCGCAATTAAAAGGTGTTGGTGATTTGATTTTACCTTTCCTTGCCGAAGGGTGCACAAGTAATTTTCATCTCTACGTTATCCGCACAAAAATACGTAATGAACTACAGGAGCATCTTGCAAAAAACGGTGTTGGTACTTTAATTCACTACCCTGTTCCACCACATTTGCAGGAAGCTTACAAAGAAATGAATTTTAAAAAGGGAGATTTCCCTTTAGCTGAAGAAATCGCGGAAACTTGTTTAAGCCTGCCAATGTATCCGGGATTAAAAGATGAAGATATTAATTACATTGTTCAAACTATTAAATCTTTCTATTAATCATTATCCGTACAAATAAAAAAGGCTTCCAGTTGGAAGCCTTTTTTTTTATCTAGTTGATTCTAGTACTGTAATACTACATAGCCTGTCACAGGCTCTGTTTCTCCATCCAGGAATTCTACAATGTAGAAGTAGGTCGCCTGTGGTAATTTTTCGTTACCAAATTTCACGGAAGAAATATTCACAGTTCCATTCCAAGTATTATCATATTCAGGGTTCTCATAAACTTTATTTCCCCAACGGTTAAACACAGTCAGCTTTACTTTACGTCCGTTTAATCCTTTGATTACAAATAAATCGTTAACACCATCCGCATTTGGCGAGAAGCCTGTTGGAATTTCCAAAGTATACTCCTCAAAACAAACGACAGTCATAGTATCATTATTAGTTGGGTCGCCATCTCCATCCGGATCCCAGATAAATCCGTTATTAGAACTATCTGCTACAACCACACTGCCAAATTGAGTAGCAAAACCTATTACGGTATTCTTAAACGGACAGAATACTTTATTAGGTGTTACTTTCACTTTAAAGACAATCGTGTCTTTCCATAATGGCAACAATGTACTTGTTAATGGTGTTGTTAAACTAATATCGGTTGAACCATTAAACAATGGATTAATAGTTAAACTGCTTCCCATAGAGGTAACAGAAGGCGTTCCAACCAAAGTATAAGTAGTTGGTAAAGGGAAGGTATTATTTAAATTCTCGTTAAGCGTGATGTTTGTTAAACTTACCGTCGACGCGTTCACTGCTGTTACGGTATAAGTCACTTCGTAATCACCATTCACAAATACCGGTGTTCCGGCAGCTTTCGTTAATCCGAATACCGTGTTGTTACAGTTAATCACTAACACTCCAACAGTTGCTGTTACATTACATGCCCCATTATTTCCGGTCACTGTATAAACAGTAGAGGTAGTTGGAGAAACAACTACTAAAGATCCGCTTATTGCTCCCGGTGTCCATGTATAATTAGTAGCTCCATTCGCTGTTAAAGTTACACTCGTTAAAGAAGATGTACACATTAAAGTTGGTGTACCGCTAGCTGTAATAACAGGTACCGAAGAAACATTTACATTAATTGTACTTGCGCCGATACAGCCGTTAGAATTAGTTCCTAATACAGTATAAGTTGTTGTTGTACCCGGACTCACTGTAATAACTGAACCGGTTAAGGCTCCGGGATTCCAGGTATATGTTAATGCACCACTTACTGTTAATGTAGTGGTATCCGCTATACAAATTGCTGTTGGAGTTGCTACCGTTGTTAAAGTAGGTAAAGCATTTATTCCAACTATAACTGTTGCTGTACTTGTACATCCGGAAGAGCTGCTTCCAATAACTGTGTAAGTTGTGCTTACTGTTGGATTAACTACAACTGATGTTCCTGTTAATGCACCCGGTGTCCAAGTATAACTAACTCCTCCACCTGCTGTTAATGTTGCGCTGCTTCCCGAACAAACAACAGTGCTGGTTGTAGATGCAGTTATTGTTGGTGTTGGATTCACTACTAAATTTAATGTTTGGGTTGAAGAACAAATTCCGTTTGCGCCAATTAATGTATAGGTTGTAGATGTGGTAGGCGATACAACCGTTGTACTTCCCGTTGTTGTTCCAGGCATCCAAGTGTAGTTATTAGCACCATTAGCTGTTAATGTTGCTGAACCGCCTAAACATAATACTGTTGGAGTACTTGTTATGTTCAAGGTTGGAGTTGGAGTCACTAATACACTAACTGTTCTATTACTGATACAACCCACAGAGCTTGTTCCTACTACTGTGTAAATTGTTGTAGAAGTCGGACTTACGCTCTGCGTACTTCCACTCATTCCACCAGGTAACCATAAATAAGAAACAGCTCCACTTGCAGTTAAGGTTACTGTTGTTCCTGCACCGCTACAAATGTTCGTCGGACTTGCGGTGGCTGTTAAGGTTGGATTTGGATTCACCACTAAGGTTACTGTTCTTGTGTTTCTGCAACCTGTAGCATTCGCTCCTGTTAAAGTATAGGTTGTAGTAATGGTTGGTGACACTACTGCATTGCTGCCTGTTAATGAACCCGGCATCCAGGTGTATGTTAAAGCTCCACCTCCGGTTAAAGTTGCACTGCTACCGGAACATATCGCTGTCGGACTTACTACCGCAGTTACCGTTGGATTTGGATTTACAATTAATGTGA
>CAYQDP010000137.1:3013-7133 GCA_964416235.1 uncultured Flavobacteriaceae bacterium
TACTGCGGCAGCCTGATGCATTTGCTCCTGTTACGGTATAAACTGTTGTTGAACTCGGACTCACTGTTGTTGTTGCTCCTGTGGCTCCACCAGGATTCCAGGTATAGCTCACTGCTCCCGTTGATGTTAATGTCACCGTTGTTCCTGCTCCACTACAAATGTTTGTCGGACTTGCGGTGGCTGTTAAGGTTGGACTAGGGTTTACTACAAGTGTTATTGTTCGGGTATTCGAACAAGTTCCATTCGCTCCGGTAACAGTATAGGTTGTTGTAGTTGTTGGAGTAACAATAACATTTGCTCCTGTTAATCCACCCGGATTCCAAGTATAAGTTGTCGCACCGATTGCACTCAATGTTGCAGAACTTCCTGCACAAACTGAAGTAGGAGTTGCCGAAGCGCTAACTGTTGGAGTTGGCAGAACAGAAACGGTAACGACTGCACTTCCCGAACAAACTCCTGTTACTCCGGTTATTGTATAAGATGTTGTTACCGTTGGATTCGCGATAACAGATGTACCAACTGAAGAAGATAATGTGGCTGAAGGAGTCCAAGTATAATTGGTTCCTCCGTTAGCTGTTAATGTAACACCCGGACCGGTTGAACATTTAACCGGATTAGCAGGTGAAACACTAATTGTAAGGGGAGCAATTGAACTGGTTACACTGATTGTACCCGTTCCAAGACATCCCGTCACCGGATTTCTAACTATAACGGTGTATACACCTGCGGCATTTACAATTGCAGTGGATAAGTTATTTGGACCAACAACACCCGGACCTGTCCAAGTGTAAGTATGTGGAGCCGTATTAGGCAAAACAGATAAAGTAGCAGTTGGACTGGTACAAGTTAAATTTCCTGATTTAGTTACTGTAGGAGTAATAACAGAACCGGCATTAATAACAGTATAAGTGATGCTCGTTGATTTTGTAGGACAACCAGGACTCGTCATATTACACGTATAAACACCGGATGCGGTAACATTCACACTGGCATTATTTACTGATGTTATAATTCCCGGACCAGACCAAGTATAAGTTACAGGTGTTACAGAAGCAGGAACTGTTGTAGTGAGAGTTACCAATGTATTCGTGCAACTAATAGATGCGTTTGGTGCGGCAGTAATTGTTGCAGGAAAATCAGTACGCAAATAGCAAGAACCAAAATCACCGGGAGCCGGATAAGTAGAAGGTGTAAGTGTAAAGTTTACTGTTGTTCCTGAAATCACACCAACATAATAACCGGTTCCGTTATTCGCTGTTACTGTATTTCCAACAATTGCAAATCCACCACCCGCTCCTGCAGTTGCAATACCGGTTACAGCATAGGAACATGTTAATACTCCTAATGAATTATAAACGTGTAAGCCTTGAGGGTTTTGAGTGCGTAAATAATAAAAATTATCTTGATCGTCTCCCACTAAATCGTATGGACCGCCGCCTGCCAATGCAGGAATAGTAGCTAATAAAGTAGCCGTTCCTGTTCCATTCCATTTCCAAACCTGACCTGCGCCACCAACAATATTATAGAGAAAGTTTTTACTTGCACCGGGATTTACAGCTGTACCAACACCGGTTGATTGAGTTGTATTTACCCATGTGGTCCCATTGTAATACCAATATGTTCCACCCGATGTTGTCCAGTAAGTTGGATTAGGAGCAGGAAAACCGAAATTTGGTCCGACAGCTAAACCTGCACCCGGTACCGGAATTGCAGATAATGTTGACGTATTAGGAATACCGGTTGAACTTTCATAGAGTGTTGTACCCGGCATTGCATAATAACTATTACAATTAGGTAATTGTGCTATTGAAGCAAAAGCAACAAAAGACAAAAGGAGCAAATAAATTTTCTTCATATTTAATTTCTTTTCATTAACCGGGGGATACAGTTAAAGAGTTACCAAAATTAAAAAAATGTATGAAGACAGCAAGGCTATTCACTCATTTTACAATAAGTTAAAACACTGATAATCAAACTAAAACAACTTAAAGAAGAAAGCGATACTTAAAGCACTTTTTGTAGGCATCGTTATTCTATAATTATTTTTGCCCGACCAATTTTACCGCTCGCCGATTTTTTCAAAAGCAGATAGATTCCTGCGGGGGGTGTTGCTAATTGTAAGGGATAAAATGCGGATTCCATTAATTTATAATCTGTTTTTACAATTAATTTTCCGGTAAAATCATAGAGCATAAATTGAGCAAATTCAAAACCTGTATTTTCATTAGAAACATTGATAAGATTTGTAGTAGGATTTGGAAATACAGAAAGATTATAGAGTCCTTTATCTTCTATTGAACAACTCTTATCCCAACCTTTCAATTGGTCTACCACCCACTCTCTTTGCATTTCAATGAATGGGAAAATACCCGGATATCGTATTCTCAAAACAAATGAAGACTTAGTTAAAGAAACTTCATCCTTATTTTCTTCTGTTAAGGCATACTTAAAATCTTCATAGGAATTATAGCGATACGGGTCAGTTTTGTAAGATGAGTCAATTAATGAATGTCGTTTTACCGCATATTTTCCGAGATGATTTAAGGTAAAATTATTCTGAATTAATTGACAGCTAAAATCCAAATACTCGTTCATATAATCTTCGAATTCAAAAATTCGTTTTATCAATGGCCTATCATTAATTTGCGGAGTTGGAATCAGATAACCATTCAACAACGAAGTGCCACTAATGATTTTAATATCCTGAAATGTCTCATTCATGTCCCAAGGAATCCATCTGAATTTACCATCAGGATGATCGTAGAGATAGAAATTATTTCCTCCACCCCAATAACTGTCCCAACTCCGAACACACTTCTCAATAGCCAAGACTTTTAAATACGTATGTATATCGAAGCGTGTCTCCAATTTTTGTCTGAAATCAGACGAATAATCGTTATTTATTAAATCAACGAAATTGATAAAGCCGGTCCAGTCGTCGGTTGTTTCATTGGTGTTGAGTTTAAACTTTTTGTCTTTGTAAGCCTGTTTGTCATTCCCCAACCATTGCAAAAACATTTGCGCTCCCCTATCCGTTTTGTACAAGTTCCCATCATTAAACGCACTTCCATAATGCATCTTCAAAAAGGTTTTATCTACATTCTCAATAAGGATGTATAAACCAATATATTCTTCATTCACAAATAAGCGAGCAAAGGAAGTACGAGGCGCAGGAATTCCTTCATCTCTGAATAACTTATTGCATAAAGCATCATGCATTAAAGAAGGATCGTTCGTAAAATTATTCAGGTTAATTTTTTTTAAACCATCAAAAGTTTGATTGTTGTTAAACTCATCAAAAGCTATTTTATAAGGTTTCTTTTTACCAAAATTAGCAATGGAATTAGATGCATTTCCTTTTTCACGGAAACCGCAATTCATAATGGTAACTCCATCGAAAGTCACATTACTTTTACGGTACACCTCAGGATACAAATCAGGGTTGGCAAAATTCAAATCAAAATCATTCTCTAACGTATCAAACCAATGTTCGAGATTAATTGTCACTTTTATAACGTGAACAATTGTATCGTTAAATACATTACCTCCAATCTGAGCAAAGGAGCCTAGATGGAAACACACAAACAGGTATATGATTAACCTCTTCATTTACGTGGTAAACGATGATTGCTATTTAATGAAGTATAATACTTCTTGTAATTCTTCTTTAAGAAATGTAACCCAACACTGAAATTTACGCCGCTTTGATTATTCTTATTCGCGAGATTAAACTGCATGCCAAGCTTTACATGTAAACGTAGTTGTTCGTTTAATTTGCGTTCAAATCCGCTATATGGTTCAAAGGTGAACTGTAATCCGTTATTATAACGAATGGCCATAGCATTCACATCAGAACCTACAAAAAAACAATTCCTCTTTACTGTGTAATTTCCATAAACATAGCGCTGAAATCCTAATCCAAACTTCTTTACATTATAAGGTGATGCAGAATTATAAGAATAATGAAAATAATACATTTTTGTTCCGCGTAATCCCCACCCCAATTTCAACTGCATGCCGGCACCACTACCCGGATACGATTCATTTCTGAACACTGAAAAATAAGGTGAGGTATAAATACCGGTATTAAAGCCAACAAAGAATGTACTGAACTTTTTTC
>CAYQDP010000138.1:0-7079 GCA_964416235.1 uncultured Flavobacteriaceae bacterium
TCAGAACAAATATTCAACAATGCATTACTTAAGTTGGAATCCGATAAAAGAGTTTAATATTTCTGTATTTGAAAATATTATTTGGCAAGGAAGTGAAACGAATCGCGACAGAGGTTTTGATGTCAATTATCTTAATCCAATCATTATGTATCGTCCGCAGGAATTTTCTGTTGGCTCTTCCGATAACGCGTTTATTGGTATTAATATGTCGGGCCGATTATTCAACCGTTTAAAACTTTACGGACAATTGGCTCTTGATGAATTTTTATTAAAAGAAATTCGCGCGCGCAGAGGATGGTGGGCTAATAAGCAAGCTTGGCAACTTGGTTTAAAATACGTGGACGTGTTTAAAGTTAAGGGATTAACCTTTCAAGCTGAATATAACGAAGTAAGGCCATATACCTATTCGCACGGTTCAGTACCACAAAATTATGCGCATTACGGTCAGCCCCTTGCTCATCCGTTCGGGGCCAACTTTAAAGAATATCTTGGATTTTTAACTTATCGTAAAGACAGGATTATGTTTAGCATGCAGGGATTATATGCGATTATTGGAAAGGATACAGCGGGTTCGAATCTGGGACAAAACATTTTTCTATCGTATACAACAAGGCCATACGAATATGGACATAAAACAACACAAGGAATTAAAACTACGATGTTACAAAGTGATATTCGTTTTACATTCTTCATCATTCCACAAATGAATTTGCGCGTTGAACTCGGATATATTCAACGCAGTGAATCGACACAAAACGGATATGAATTACAAAATCCGTTTGTTTACTTTGGAATTAAATCAAGTATTTCGAATTTCTATCGAGATTACTAAACAAACAGTTCCTTTAATACGGCCGGTGATTTTAAATCATTAAATCCTGCCACATGCATTTTGTAAAATGCGAGATAACACTCTATCAGCTCATTTCTCTCCGCTCTTGAAAATGGTTTATTAATTAGATTTCCGTTTAAAGAAGAAAAAAACAAAGTCGATTGTACGTTATTTAAACCTAAAGGAAAGCCTAATTCAACAGGCGTAAATTTTCCCTCTCGCGTATCAAAATATTTATTTGTATCCGAATAATTATTATGGGGTTCAAAACCTAAATGCTTACTTAACTCTAATAAAAAATAAATGTGAAGATTGGAATATCCCTCTTTTGTTTCGTTGAGCCATTTATATGTATTTACCACGAAAGCATAAAGCTCTTCATTCCCAACGTGTTCCTTTATACACTTAATCAAGACTTCATTAATAAATTGAGCAATGGCAAGCTTCAAATAATTACGCGGAATGTCGTCGTAAACATAAATTATAGTTGACTCCGTAAGCTGTTGTATATCGCGATTTTGCTTAAGCGTAAAAGTGAGTTCTGTAACCGTAAGAGGCAAAACACCTGCCGGCTTAATTTTTGATTGTGGAGATTTTGAAACGATGGCCGAAAAAGTAAGTAGCCCATGCTGCTTAGTGAAAGCTTTGATAACGGCTTTTTTATCACCATACTTTATGTTTTGTAAAACAAAAGCTTCCGACTTTACCAGCATTTTAATTTAACACCAGAATTTTTGTAACGGCCGAGGTGCTGCCGTCGGCTAAAGCACAATAAACTAAATACACTCCGGGCGCAACTTTTTTACCTGTAATGTTTTTTAAGTTCCATTCTATTTGGCCTCCCTGTGATTTTGTTTCCCAAACCAGATTGCTATTAATATCTGTGATTTTTACTACTGATTCATCCATTAATCCTCTAACATAAACATTACCATTATATCCTGGTTTAACAGGATTAGGATAGGCATGAGCCCCCTTATAGTCTTCTTCACCCTTTACAATAACTGTACGATAAGACTGAATACCCTGATCAGATCCTATAAAAACATCACCGGTAGTTTCATCGTATGAAATGTCTATAATTAAATCTGAGAACAGAGGACTATTATCCTTCGTGAAATGAAAAACTTGTTGTTGCCCGTCAGGAGAAAAGCAATAAACACCGGAAGCTTCAGTTCCAATCCATTTTCTATTTGCTCCATCAACAGCAATTGCAGTAACTTTTTCTGTTTCCAATAAAATTTGAACGTGATTATCTTGAGTAATTAAAATCTGTTGGCAGTCGAAATTACCTCCTTGAAAAATGTTTTCCGGATTATAAAATACAGCTACGCCTTTAGAGGTTCCAATCCAAATATGCCCATCTTTATCTTCTGCAATTGAGTGCACAAATAGATCAGGAAGTTTTCCATTACCCTCGGCAGTTGAAAGAAATTTGTGATTGCTTGGGCTAGGCGCCGCGTAATTGTTGTTCTTATACACGCAAAGACCATTTCCTCTTGGAAATAACACCCACACTTGATTGCTTTTATCGGCTAACACACGAGTAACGTAAGGAGCTATAGAGCTAAAATTAAAATTTTGGAATGTTCCATTTGGTTTCCTTACGGTAAGAAAATTCTGAACGTCACTACTTCCAATCCATAAATTACCGGCTTCATCCATTGATAATCCTGCAGTGCGATGCCAGTTTGCAAAGCCTGCAAGAGTTGGAATAGAAGCATTAATACTGTTGTGCACTTTTACGAGCTGACCGTTTTGATACTCACAAAGACCTTGCGCCCAACTTGATGACCATATTCTGGTAGGATCTTTTCTATCAATAAGCGCGAAGTTTTGATCTAAAATGGAATCATAAACCGTTTCCTTAAGATAAGACCACTCCCCTTCATTAAATAAATTAAGTCCTTCGCGCGAAAATTTTAGTGATCCGGTTTCATCTGTTTTTGTAGGCGATGTAACAACTTTACCATCGAACACATCTATATTGCTTACAAAATTACTATGTGTTCCGTTAACATGAATTTTTGAGTTAAGAAAAAACGGATATGGCCCGTCGCTTTCCACAAATCCCTGCACTTTATCTGCAATCCAATATTTAGGTTTTGAAAATTCAATGAAGACATCCATTATTTGAGAATACCCAAACGCGTAATTTGTAATATAGGCCGTTCTAACTTCCGCTGAATTAAAAACCTCGAGGCCATACTGATCAATTAAAACCAAATTATTGCCATTAGGTAACATTTTGGGTAAATGATATGGAAATGTTTTAATGTTGTCTTTCGCCCAACTAACACCGGAATAAGAATAGAGGGTATCTCGGTTTGTCGTTCCATTCGCAGCATAAGGAGAAAAATTAGCTACAATTTTGTTTTTGTATTTCACAACCCCACTATATGCGCCGGAAGGAATTCCACTTACAAGCTTCCAGTTTTGATAGTTGTTAAGCAAGGTTGATGTATTGGCTTTGTAAAGTCCGGAAGAGGTAGCGGCAAAAATAGTACTATCTGTATATTCTGTTTGATACACATTTAAATAAGACCCATTCGGGCCAATTAAATAAGTGTCTTTTATTTCAAGCTTATCCGTGTCGAAAACAATAATTCCAAAACCACAAGACAAGTATGCTAAATTTCCTTTAAATATTACTTCGTTAATGTTTTTCTTACCCGTAATACTCTTGCGCTTAATGTCTGAAAAATTGTAAAAATCCTTTCCTTTTAAAATATCAATGTTTGCATTGTCATAAATGATAAGTAAGGTGTTGTTAGTGGGATTATAACGTAAAAGATGAATGCCAATATCCGATAAACCATTAGATTTATTGATTTGCTCAATGGCGTTATCTGAGGTATTATATTTTAGAAGACCTGTTCCGTTTGAAACATATACCTCATCTCCAATTTTAACAACAGAGTTACAGGAGTTATAACTTAAATGCCCTTTCCACTCCCCAACTCTTACCTGAGAAAACAAGTTAAACTCAACGATAATTAATAGAAAAACAAAAACTGCTCTAATCATAACTCCTTAACGGAAAAATGTCAAATTTATTATAAAAGTAGTTGAAATAATTGAATTATCTTTGGCACTCAAAACGCTCTTTAAGTTGGTCCCGTAGTTCAACTGGATAGAATGACAGATTCCGGTTCTGTTGGTTGTGGGTTCGACTCCCGCCGGGATCACTAATTGTTAATTTGAAGCCACGTTTAAAGTGGCTTTATTTTCTTTAATCATGCATATTCCATTTAAAAATTCGATCCTTACATTAGTACTTTTTGCTTTTCTCTCTGCATGTAATTATGCGCAAAATCCGGCTCCTGTCAATTCCACAACACCATGCCCGGTAGAAGGGAATGCTAAGCCGGAGAGAATAAAAGATTTAAATAAATTAAAAAACCGAACCACGGCACCTCAATTAGCCGATTTTGACACCACCATTACTTTACAAAAACTAGTTGCAAGCGGAAAAGATCAAACGCGATGGAGTTCATCCAAAGCAGTTAAAGTAATCGGCTACGTATATGACATAAAAGTTGGAGGTGTCGAAACCTGTAATTGTAAAACGAAAGAGAAAGACTTACGTGACACTCACATAGAATTAGTAACAGACCCTATGAATCCTGCAAAATCCTTAAGGTTTATTGCAGAGGTAACACCACGCTGGCGACAAGAAATGAAAAAGAAAGGGGTTAACTGGACTACAAGGGCTTTACGCGATAAATTTTTAGGCAGATGGGTTGTGGTTGAAGGGTGGCTAATGTTTGATGAAGAGCATGAGCATCAGGCCCAAAATACAAGTCCGGAGGGTAAAAATAATTGGCGTGCAACAGCTTGGGAAATACATCCAATTACCAAAATTGAAGTAACAAATCGCCCCAGATGATTAAGATTTGGGCTTAAAGCCCCAAATTTTTGCCTAAAAACCCATAAAAATTAAATTTTTTCTTTTGCTTATTTACAAAATACATAGTAATATTGCAGCCCCAGTTTGGGAAAGATTCCTCCTTAGCTCAGCTGGTTAGAGCACGTGACTGTTAATCACGGGGTCCCTGGTTCGAGCCCAGGAGGGGGAGCCAAAGTAGACAAGCCATCAGAAATGATGGCTTGTTTCGTTTCTTCCCCTCTCAAAAAGGCCAAAACCTCATTGTTTTTTGTGGTTCGACACTCTTTTTTTGAAATTTCGACCTTTCCAGGAAACATCGAACCGATAAAAGCACGCTTTAAATCGTAAGGCAAAGCCAAATAGAGCTTATCCAAACGTGTAAGTACGTATTCAGCCATTTCAATGAAATTCACAGGATTCTCTCTTTTGTCAGTTAGAATCTCAACCTCTTCTCTTAAGTTTCGTTTTTTTTCGCCTAATCGGTTCACAATGTTCTGATAGTTCTCCATAGCTATATCTCCAGCCAGCATTCTGTCTTCTGCTTTATCAATTAGTGACTGCACCTCATCAATTTCTTTCATCAATTGAATTCTTCTTGATTTAGTTTCTTTTTCTGAATTGCCAAACGTATCTGTTAAAATTTCTCCGAACGTTTTCATGATATGTTTTTCAACTCGCAAATTTGCAAGCATTGAAGCAAAATATTCATCCGCAGTGTGAGTTGGAATTCTTATTGGGCACTTCTTACGACAATGGTAATAACTATACTTAATTCCCTTTCTTCCCTTCGATTCACTACCCGTAAGATTTTCTCCACAAACATTACATTTTAAATAATTGCGCAATGGAAATAGTTCGTTTCTGTGAGATGGAATTGTATCACCTCTTCTTTTACCACGGATTACATCCTGTACTCTATAAAACAGGTCGTTTGGAATAATTGCTTCATGCAAACCTGGCGCAAAAAATGCATCTTCCTTCTTATAAGCTGGCACGTGGACAACTCCTCGGTAAACATGGTTACGCAACATGTTTAGGAACGATTGTTTTTCAAGCTTCATTCCTCTCTTTTTTAATTTTCTCCTTATTGAATCAATGGATTCAACACCTTTTGCAACTTCAGTGAATGCTTCCAAAACAAAAGAAGCTCTATCATTCGGTTTTATTGAATGTCGAGTCTTATCGTACTTAAAGTTATCATAACCATAAGGAGCTTTGCCTACCCAAGCACCTTCTTTTTTTGCACGTAACATTCCCTCCGTTGTTCTTATTGAGTTTTTGTCATTTTCAATTTCTGGCATTACCAGATACAAGCTCAACATGGCTTTATTATCAGGGTTTGTTACATCCAGTGTTTGTTCTACCGCATTAACCTCAACTCCAATTTCACGAAATTCACGAATGAGCCTTAATGCTTCCTCCAGGTTACGTGAAAATCTATCCCATTTTGTAAAAAGAATTTTGTCAACTTCCTTTCTGTTAGCTTTAACATAGGTCAGAAGCTTTTGAAATTCTGGCCGATTAAAATTCTTTGCCGAGCATTCTTCTCTGTAGAACTTAAGTATTTCGTGATTTTGAATTTCACAATACTTTCTAAGCACATCCTCTTGATGAGGTAATGAGTATCGCTGTTTCTCTTCATCTGTTGAGATTCGAGCGTAAATTATGACTTTTGCCATTTTGCTTTGTTTTTATGATTTGTAATTAGTAACACCCCTCCATATAACGGGGACTATATCCTTCTGACCCCTTTTTCTCTCCTGGCTTTAGCAGCCTTTATTCCATTCTTAATTCGGATTGAGTGAGATTCACTTACAAGCGTACCTACGACATGACAAATATTAGACATTACTATTTCATCTGGCGCATTAAATTCAAGTGGTTGATTAATCGCTTGTGCTTTAATATTGTTTTTTCGTGTAAGACCAATAAAGTCAATTACATCATAAACAAACCTGCTTATTCTTGACCATTCTGTGAATAAGATATAATCAACGTTGTTTCTCATAGCGAAGTCTAATGCTCCTTCCAATTCTGGACGAGGGCTTGTGTTGGCACTACGATATTCCTGAAAGGAGGCAAGAATTCGTATGTTATGTTTGCTGCAATAAGCTTTGAGTGTTTCTTGCTGTTTCATCAAAGTATCAGCGTTTGAATTTTGACTTTGTACAGCGCTTCGAGTATATATTACTGCTGTTTTCATTTTAGTTGTTTTTTAATGTTCTGTTGAATTCTGACTTTATTTTCTCCGAACCGCCAATAAATATTACTTTGTGTAATTCGCCAATTAAGAAGTTTACAAATTGCCCTGTGTATTTTTGGTCGTTCATTACTAATTCTAAGGACTTTTCCTCAGAT
>CAYQDP010000139.1:0-7047 GCA_964416235.1 uncultured Flavobacteriaceae bacterium
GAAACATTTTTATATCTGGCTTCTCAATTACATGAAAAGCAAATTGAAATTTTAACGGTATATCGTGAAACTAATAACAAAGTAAGTGAGTTAGAGAGCCGAATAAACAATTTGAACCAAGAGCATAAATTAAATCAAGATGCATGGTCGAAAACTCCGGCTGATTATCTTATGCGGAAAATGAGCAAATTAGATCATGAAATATAATCAAAGAGAATGGAAGCAAAATTATTAGTTGAAAAGTTGAACCCTGAATCTTTCGGTATTACAAAAACCGAATTCCTTTTTTATCAACAAGATTTAGTTTCAAAGTGCTTATTGAAAGATATTAGTGGGTTTGGAATAGGGTCGGATAATTCGATTGATTTTACAGTGACTTTATTTGGAGAAAAATATTTGGAATTTATATTATTATGACAAAAAACCCCGAATTTTCATCCGGGGTTTTCAATTAAATCACAATTTCGTCGTTGTCTTTATTGAGGAATTTAAATTCCATAAAGCCATAGCTGGCCATGGGTTGAATTTCCAATTTTACGTTGTATTCGCTTTTCCATTTACGGTATAAGCTTTTCTTAAACCAACTTCCTTTAGTAATATAGGCCTCAATGTAAGGATGTACATTAAGGGTTAATACTTTTTCGTTTTGTTCCTTAGAAATGAAACGGAGTGTATTTTCAATTTGGTCAACAAACAATAAACTTGGCTGAATTTTTCCGGTGCCACCGCAACTCGGACAAGTTTCCAATACTTCTACATTCACTTCAGGACGTAAACGCTGACGGGTAATCTGAATTAAACCGAATTTACTTGGCGGCAAAATATTGTGTTTTGCGCGGTCGGTTTTCATTTCCTCTTTCAGTTTATCGTAAAGTAATTTACGATTCTCCTGATTGTGCATGTCGATGAAGTCAACCACAATGATTCCGCCCATATCACGCAACTTTAATTGACGTGCTACTTCAACGGCTGCTTCAAGGTTTACTTCGAGTGCATTTTGCTCTTGCGTATTATCACTCTTTGCACGGTTTCCGCTGTTTACATCAAATACGTGTAAAGCTTCGGTATGTTCAATCACTAAATAAGCACCGCTCTTCATGTGAACGGTTTTCCCAAATAGCGATTTGATTTGCTTTTCAATCCCGAACTGATCAAAAATCGGAACTTTACCATCGTATAATTTGGCAATGCTTTCCTTTTCCGGAGCAATGTTGCGGATGTATACTTTTAAATCTTCAAATAATTTTTTGTCGTTAACATGAATGTTGTTGAATGAAGCATTTAAAAAATCACGAAGAATAGCATTAGTTCGATCTACCTCACCTAACACACGGTGTGGAGGCTCAGCAGTTTTAAGTGTTTTGTAACATTCGTCCCAACGCGCTACTAAATCATTCAAATCATTTTCCAGTTCGGTTACCGATTTTCCTTCGGCAACGGTACGAACGATAACACCAAAGTTTTTTGGTTTAATGCTTTGCATTAAATCTTTCAGGCGGTGTTTTTCATCCGAATTTTTAATTTTTGAAGAAACTGAAATTTTATCGGCAAACGGAATCAATACAATGTATCGTCCGGCCAAAGAAATTTCAGAAGTAATACGTGGTCCTTTTGCAGAGATAGGTTCTTTAGCAACCTGTACTAAAATTTGTTGTCCGCTTTTTACAATCTCGTTGATTTTCCCGTCTTTTTTAATGTCGGGCTCGTTTTTAAAATACATGAGGTTACTCACGTTTTGTTTACCGGAACGTGTTTGCTCAACATATTTATAAAGCGAAGTGGCTTGCGGGCCAAGGTCGAGATAATGCAAAAAAGCATCTTTCTCATATCCAACATCCACAAAGGCAGCATTAAGGCCGGTCATAACCTTTTTAACCTTGCCAAAGTAGATATCGCCTACCGAAAATTTGGAGTTATTCTTTTCACGATGAAGCTCAACCAAACGCTTATCGTTTAAAAGAGCTATAACAACTTCGTTAGGCGTGGAATTAATTACTAAATCATAATTCACGCTCTAAATTTTTTAATTTATATATAATGGCGAAAGCGGAAAAAAGACTGGCTTTTTTCCGTTCGCATAAAATCTAACTAATACCCTGAGGGGTTATTGATTATTTTTTCTTGTGACGATTTTTTCTCAAACGTTTTTTGCGTTTGTGGGTCGCCATTTTATGTCTTTTTCTTTTCTTTCCGCTTGGCATAAGATCTGTTTTTAAATTATTAATTTTTTAATTGTTGTATATATTTTTCAATTTCTTGTCGGGCTAAAGCATCATCGGTTCTCACCTTATACTTCTCCAACATTTCAATTGTCTTTTGTTTATTACCCATTTGTTCGTAAGCATCCGCCAGGTGCAGATACGCTTCAATATAAAGCGAATCGATGGCTAAAACTTTTTCAAAACGTTTAATGGCTTTGTCCCATTGTTGCGATTTAACCGAGAAAAAAGCGAAGTTTAATTGAAGCGTTACATTATTGCTATCGGTTTTTTCAATTTCACGAAGCATTGTAATTCCTTTCATTGGATCGGAAGAACCTTCTACATAGCAGGAAGCCATCATGATTTTAGCTTCTGCGTTATTTGGTTCCAGCCTTAAACCGTTTTCATAGCAACGTATCGCGCTTTGATATAAAGGCATTAATTCATTTTGGTCTTTAATAAAGCGTACCGAATAATAATAGCGGTCGCCGGCTTTAAACCAGGTAATTGAATTTTTAACTGCCTCTGCTTTTTTCTCAAAGTAATACGAAGCAATATCGGGGCGTTTATTTTTGTCCCAAAAGCTAACGATACTATCGAGCCATTTGGTTTTATCGGCCCCATTCGCTTTTTGCAGATAAGAATCGGTTTGTTTTTTTAATTCGGGCGCTAAAACACCTTCAGCAGTCTTCACGAAACTTTTAATGGTTTCGGCAGCAACCGCATGCTGCTCACCGTTATCTGCTGCAGCAACAGATGGTTTTTTGTTGGCAAAAAATAAAAGAACGAATAAAACTACAGCTCCTATAATTAATAACAGCTGCGTTTTTTTAATCTGACTCATTTAATTAGTCGTTGTTTTTTGGTTCCGGCTCAGCAACTTTTACATTCTTTTTCACTCTCTCAGAGAAAGTTTTAGCAGGTTTAAATGCCGGAATGTAGTGAGCAGGAATTACAACTGTAGTATTTTTAGAAATGTTACGTCCGATTTTCTCAGCGCGTTTTTTCACTACAAATGTTCCGAATCCACGTAGGTAAACATTCTTACCTTCGATCATGGCATTACGGATCGATTTCATAAAAGCTTCTACTGAAGCTTGTACTGCAATTTTTTCAATTCCTGTCTTCTCAGAAATCTCGTTTACGATGTCAGCTTTTGTCATTTTACAAAGTATTTAAAATCAATAATTTGAATTATCAAAAATGGAGGGCAAAGATAGTATTTATATTAAAACCTAAAAATAAATCATCAAATTTTATTTTAATTTGTTGTAGAATTATGGATTTTTTCGCCAAACGGCTCATAAAATGGTACAATTTTAACAAGCGCGAATTGCCTTGGCGGAGCACCTCCGACCCTTATAAAATATGGCTTTCGGAAATTATTCTTCAGCAAACACAAGTAAATCAAGGACTTAGCTATTATTTGAAATTTGTGGAGGAATTTCAAACGGTGAAAGATTTGGCAAAAGCCCCGGCGGACAAGGTAATGAAGCTTTGGCAAGGACTTGGGTACTATTCGCGGGCCCGGAACCTTCATGAAGCGGCAAAAAACATTGTAAATGAGCATAAAGGGGAGTTTCCCAAAGCTTACGAAGATATCCGCGCTTTAAAAGGTGTAGGTGATTATACCGCGGCAGCGATTGCGAGTATTGCCTATAACTTACCTTATGCAGTGGTAGACGGAAATGTTTATCGTGTATTGAGTCGCATTTTCGGAATAGAAACACCAATTGATTCAACATCCGGCAAAAAAGAATTTAATGAATTGGCCAATGAATTGTTGACCAAAAAAAATCCTGCGGATTATAATCAAGCTATTATGGAGTTTGGGGCTTTATATTGCAGACCAAAAAATCCTGATTGCACTAATTGTATTTTTAATGATAAGTGTGAGGCTTATAGATTGAATAAAATAAATCTCTTACCGGTAAAATCAAAAAAGATAAAAGTTAGCGAGAGGTACTTTAACTATATTGTTCTAACGGATGGCATTAACACCTATATTAAAAAAAGAAAGGCAAAGGATATATGGCAAGGCTTATATGAGTTTTATTTAATTGAAAGCGACAAAAAGCTGAATGAAACAAAAGTTTTGCAGCAATCTGATTTTATTAAACTAGTGAAAGGTTGCAGACCTCAAATAAAAAAAGTGAGTAAAGAGTATAAACATATTCTTTCGCATCAGAATTTAAACGCACGTTTTTATAAGGTAACAATTAATAAACCGGCCAACGATATTGCGTTAAAAAAGGTGAAATGGAATACACTTCATAAATATGCTTTTCCGCGATTAATAGAAAAGTATTTGAAAGACGAAGAATTGATTAAATAATTTCTATTTTTGGTATAATTATTGTTTAAACCTATTTATGAAAAAATTATTATTTGTTTTAGCCTTAGGCGTTGTTTTAAATTCTAACGCACAAAAGTTTGCCGATTTAGGTAAAGAAGAAACTTCGGTTGTTACCTTCTTTTCTAAATCTCCGTTAGAAGATATTGAAGCTACTAATAAAAAGGCGGCTGTTATTTTGGATGCAAGTACAGGAGATTTACAGTCTGTAATCACAATTAAAATGTTCAAGTTTAAAAACGCTTTAATGGAAGAACACTTTAATGAGAATTACATGGAGTCGACAAAATTTCCAAACGCCATGTTTAAGGGAAAAGTGAATGAGAAAATTGATTTAACAACGGATGCTGCTCAAAAAGTAACTGCTACAGGTAAGTTAACCATTCACGGTGTTACAAAAGACGTAACCCTTGAAGGAACAATTACTAAAAAGGGCGATGCTATAGCGTTAGAAACAAAGTTTAAAGTTAAAGTAGCTGATTACGATATTAAGGTTCCTTCATTATATGTAAAAAACATTGCTGAGGTTGTTGATGTAACATTAACATCCACCATTAAACCTTATGTGAAAAAATAAGTTTCAATTGTTATTATACAAATTAAAGGACGGGATATCCCGTCCTTTTTTTGTTTATATTTGACATCATTAATTAATGCGTATGAAAAAAATATTACTGTTTTCAATCTTTGTAGTAGCGGGTAAATTATTTGCACAAGATGATTTATTGAGTTTAGTGAATGAAGGGACTGAGAAAAAACACGAAAAAGTTTACGCGACATTCAAAACTTATAAATTAGGAAATGCGCATACCATTGAAACAGTAAAGAAGAAGCATTTGGATTTCAGAATTTCACACCGTTTCGGTAACGTGTATAATTCTGCGCTTGAACCAAACGCATTAAACGAAGCGGCTCACACGTATTTCGGATTTGATAACGCCAGTGATATTCGTTGGTCGTTTGATTATGGAGTTACGGATAATCTTACAATTGGAATTGGTCGTAGTCGTTACCGCGAAACTTATGACGGTTCAATTAAGTGGAGACCATTAACGCAAACCGAAGATTTTCATATTCCGTTATCTATTGCAGTATTTGCCGATATTGGCTACACAAGTATGAAAACGGATCAATTATATGCCGGCATTCAAAAGGATTTTGAAACAGACGAGTTACACCGCGTTAATTATTTTGCTCAAGTTATCGTTGCCAGCAAATTAACTGAATGGTTATCGATAGAATTCTTGCCTTCTTATTTACACCGTAACTTTATTAAGCAAAGCATCAATGCTTCTAACAAAGCAGAAGACACTAATGGTTTATTTTCTCTAGGGTTTGGTGCACGTGTTAAGTTGACAAAGCGTATGTGTTTAATTGGAGATTATTTTTACAATTTCTCACCTTATTATCAAAATAATACTTCAGCTTATAATCCATTAGCGCTTGGTTTTGAATTGGAAACAGGCGGACACGTTTTTAGTTTATTCTTTACGAATGCCCCGGCTTTAATTGAAAACAGTTTTATTCCTTATACAACCGATACCTGGTCCAAAGGTCAGGTTAAATTCGGGTTCTGCATTTCGAGAACATTTGCTTTATAAAATTTGAATTTGGTTTTGTTCGCAATGATAACTTCCTACGAACCAATTTTCAATAATCATCTTTTAAAACCCGTACACGACGGGGCAATTTTTAATCCTGCACAGCATTTATACTGGCCGTCTTTTGTTTTATTTTTTGCGGTAGCCGTTTTAATTGTTCTTAAAGCAACAATGCCGTCGCGTACTTTGAGGGTCTTGAATGCCGCTTACAGTTTGCAAGTAGCGCGACAGTTAGAGCGCGAAAATTATGGACCATTTAAACAACTTTCAGTATTATTAAATATTGTATTTGTTGTTGTAACTGCTTTTTTGCTTTACAAACTGAATCGATTGTTTGGCGGTATACTTGATGATCAATCCTATTTTTTTCAATTTATGTTTTTTGTGTTGTTGGTGTTGGTAGTTTATACGGTAAAGTTTTTTATTCTGAACATTATTGGATTTATCACGCAAACTCAAAGCACCATTTATGAATACATCAATAATACTTTAATTATTAATCAGTCGGTGGGTGTTATACTTTTACCGGTAATGATTATTGCAGAGCTGGCACCCATCAATCCGGTTTGGTTAGTATTTCCTTCATTGCTTTTTATCGTTTTAGGTTATATGTTAAGGTTGTATCGCGGCTTTTTGTTTTCGGGTATAGAGCAGGGGATGGGGATTTTTCAATTATTTGTATATCTTTGCACTCTGGAAATTTTACCATTATTGGTATTAATAAAATTTTTAGTAGTTAATTTTTAATTCTATGGCAGCTAAAAAAACTAAGTCAAAAACTACAGTTAAAAAAAGTAGTAAAGCGGCAAAGACAAAAAAAGCTAAAGCTGTAAAAAAGCCTGTCAAGAAAACTACTAAGCCTAAAAAGCAGGTGGCAAAAAAGAAGCCTGTA
>CAYQDP010000140.1:0-6475 GCA_964416235.1 uncultured Flavobacteriaceae bacterium
AAGTGTCAATCAACTGACTCACCAATGTGCTTCCAGTGGCGCGTAACCAAATTAAACGTTTGCCAGTAACATTACGTAACTTCCAGAAAATATATACGTCAACTAATTGCGAACTAAGAAACGCAACAATGCTTCCTATAATAATCCACTGACTTTGTCCGAAGACCGTTAGAAAAACTGAATCATTTACAGGTGAAAAGTCAACGGCTTTTAAATTAATGGCAACGGTTATTAAAATGTAAGTATAAACAATTAAACCAATGGTAATGAAGGTAAGTTTTCTTACGCCGTTTCTTCCGTAGTATTCATTGATTAAATCGGTTAGGATAAAAACAACGGGCCATAAAATAATTCCAATACTTTGCGTGAATGTACCGAAGAATTGAACCAGTTTTCCGCCAATTAATTCGGCAACGATTGCATTGGTGACAAAAAAACCGGCGAGTATTATAAATACGAGGTCTTTCCGGTTTTTAAAATCCATATATTATTTTTTAATTACAGTAAATTCAACACGACGATTCATTTCGTTATGTTCCTTGTCGCAATCTTCACCGCGAACACAATCGTTCACTAAATTAGTGGCACCTTTACCAATAACAATAATTATTTGCTTTTTGTTCACGCCATTTTGCAACATGTAATCTTTGATGTTACGAGCGCGTTTATCGGATAAATTCTTATTGTAACCCGCACGACCTTGCGTATCCGCATATCCATAAACTTCCACTTTCAAATCGGGATTAGCTTTCAAGACTTCGATGTTCTTATCAAGAATTGTTTTTGCATCATCGCGAACATCAGAAGCATTAAAATTAAAGCGCACAGGGGTAACATTAAATCCTAATGCAGCTAATTGTTCCTTGCTTAATTTTCCTTTGTAATTTTTTAAGTCGTTTAAAATTCCTGAGGTGTTTCCTCCATTATTATTCGCTAATACGTCAACAGATTGAGTAGCGACAACATTAACTCTCGCGATGTTACACATCACAACGGGTTCGAAGCAAGTATCACAATAGGCAAAAACGCGAAGCTTCACATGATTGTCGCTTCCGCCATTAAAGTTAGCTTCAGTATAATTTTCGGAATCTTTAGCATCGTTATTGTTTACCTTCCACTCATATTTTAAAACTTTCAAATATTCAGGTACAGTGGCGGTGAATGCGTAACGATTATCAGCCGAAGAAATCGTTTCTGTCTTAATACTTAGCAATGGATTTTCATCTGTTTCACAACGTTTGTTGAAATCCTTCAGATAATTGATTTTGTAAATATCCATATCGCCTTTTCCTCCGGGTCTTGCCGAGGAGAAGTAACCAATGTTTCCATCTTTGTTCTGAACCATGAAAATATCATGCGCCTGTGAGTTAATAGGCATTCCTAAATTTTGTGGAGGACCCCATTTACCATCGACACCTAATTCAGATTGATATAAATCGAAATTACCATAGCCCGGTAATCCTCTGGATGCGAAGAATAATGTTTTTCCATCATTACTTAAAAATGGAGCGTCTTCATCGTAGGCTGTATTTATATTCGGACCCAAATTCTCCGGGGTACCCCAAACGCCATCATTGCCTTTAACCGAACGATAGATATCAAGCCCACCGTACCCACCTTTTGCTTCGCTGGTAAAGAATAATTGATTCTCGTCTTTACTCAAATAAGCATGATTTTGATAGGAATCGAAATTGATGTTTTTGGAAAGCTTCTTTGGTTCCGTTTTTTTGATTTCAGATAATTCAATTTCAAATATTTTATTGTCACGGTAAACAAATAGTTTTTTTCCGTTTGGTGACATAGAAATTACCGATTCGTGGTGCTTACGAAATTTAGAACTCATGAATAAATCAGGAATGGTATAACGACGCGGCGTTTCAAATTTTCCATTATCAATTTTACTGATGTACATGCTTTCAAAATATTTCCCATCAAGGTCGTTTATCTTCTCCTTTTCATGGTCTTTACGACGGGAAGTAAAAAGTAATTCATTATCCGGTGTAATTACAGGAACATATTCCGGCATCTTTGAGTTGATACTAGAACCCAAATTGATAACATACCATTCTTTTTGTGAAGTAATTGAATTATTGGCCATTGCATAGGCACAGTCTTGTTTTCTCTTTTTTAAATCCAATTGAAAGGATTTATCCTCTTCATCAAGTGCTACTGAACCATTAAGTTTTTCAAGAAAGCCTACAGCTTTTTCATACTGGCCTGCATGTTGATAGCATTTTGCCAACGCATACAATAAATCAGGAAGAGTGTCTTTAGGTGTGTTTGCGTATGCTTTTTCGAGGTAAGGTAATGCTTCTTCGTATTGATCCTGAAATTCAGAAAGTGTAATTCCTAAGGCAACATTGGCTTTATAATCGTCTTTATCTGTAGCAAGAATTTTTAGATAATATTCTTTCGCTTTTTCTAAATCGCCATTTTCGGTTGACCGCGCCGCTTTACGCAAAAAACGATTCGTTTGCGCCGACACTGTGCCAAAACAAAATAATAAGACAATTAAGAAGCAAATAAATTGACGCATGTAAAAGTTATTTACCTATAAAAGTAAAAAAAATCACAAGGCATAACAACACACTGATTAAAATATTTGATGAAGCCCACATGATTTGACCTTGTTTTAACAATTCGTAGGTTTCAAAACTAAAAGTCGAAAATGTACTGAGTCCGCCACAAATTCCGGTTAAAAGAAACAATTTTAAGGTAGGGGATTGCTGAAGTTTTTCGTTATACAAACTTAAAGTAAGGGCGAAAATAATGCAACTGATTAAGTTAGCGGTGAGAGTAGCAACGGGTAAGCTTAAACTTGATTTAGATAATAAATTTCCTAATAAATAACGTATGCTGCTACCTAAACCTCCTCCTATAAATACCCATAAATAAGCCATGGTTAAATTTATGAATTAACAAAATAAACAGCGCCACCAACAGAATCTTTTTTTGCACCGGTCACTGTACAAAGTGTGTTAATTTGATTGGTTAATCGTAAGTATCCTAAAAAGGCGAAAATCAAAGCTTCTTTAAAGTCGATTACTTTTTCATCAGGAATAATTACCTCTCCTTTGTAAAATTTCTTTAGAGACGTAATCAAAAACGTGTTTTTAGCGCCTCCGCCAGTCACAAAAACGTTTTTTAATTTGTTAGCATTAAGAACTTCCGCAATCTGAAAAGCGCAATGTTCCGCAATGGTACACATCAAATCATTTACCGAAATCGTGTACTTTTCTACCACCCGAAGAAAGTCAATCTCAAACCATTCTCTTCCTAACGATTTGGCCGAACGACGCGAGTAAAATTCTAATTGATTTAATTCATTAAACAGAGCTTCGTGAATGGTGCCCGAAGCCGCCATTTCACCATCTTTATCATATTCTTTTCCTTCTTTTTGCGCAAAGAAATTGAGTGCCATATTGGCTACTCCAATATCAAAAGCAATTCGTTTTCCTTCCCTTTCGAATGAAATATTAGCAATACCGCCAATGTTTAAACAACTTTGATAATCGCCAAACAATAATTTATCGCCTATAGGTACCAATGGCGCACCTTGTCCGTTTAAGGCTACATCTAAACTTCGAAAATCACACACCGTAGTTAGGTTGGAAATTGTAGCAATGGTAGCGCCACAGCCTAATTGTGTACTAAAACCTTTTGAGGGTTGATGAAAAATAGTATGCCCATGACTAGCAATTGCACTTGGTTTTACCTCTGCAATTTGTGATAGCTTAGTCACTTGTTTTCCTATAAACTTTCCAAATTGATGATGAAGTAAAAAGTAATTCTCAACATTTAGGTATGGCGCGGCTTGCAATTTGTTTTTTTGTTGACGATCGTACGCTACCGTTGTAGCATCCAATATCTTATAATTATAACCGGATTGATTTTTGGTAAACTCACAAATCGCAACATCGAGTCCGTCAAGCGATGTACCGCTCATTACCCCGGCTATTATGTATTTATCTGATTTTGACACAGTTTTTTGGTTGTAAAAAAAAAGCAATAAAAGTCCTTAAAAATTGTGCGGATAAGCACATTCAGTTATATTTGCAAGGTTACAAAAAATTAGTCAAACTTAAATTATTTTACCATGCATTTTGAACTTACTGAAGAGCATTTAATGATACAAAAAGCTGCACGCGAATTTGCACAAAACGAGTTAAAACCGGGTGTTATTGAGCGCGACGAACATCAAAAGTTTCCGGCAGAACAAGTAAAGAAAATGGCTGAACTCGGCTTTTTGGGTATGATGGTAGATCCGAAATACGGCGGTGGCGGAATGGATGCCATTTCCTACGTTTTGGCAATGGAAGAAATTTCTAAAGTTGACGCTTCCTGCAGCGTAATTATGAGTGTAAATAACTCATTAGTTTGTTGGGGACTAGAAAGCTTTGGTACAGAAGAGCAAAAACAAAAATATCTAGTGCCTTTAGCAAAAGGTGAAATAATTGGTGCTTTCTGTTTGTCAGAACCTGAAGCAGGTAGTGATGCCACTTCACAAAAAACTACAGCAATTGACATGGGCGACCATTACTTATTAAATGGAACAAAAAACTGGATTACCAACGGAAACAGTGCTTCTGTGTATTTAGTAATGGCACAAACCAACGTTGAGGCCGGCCACCGCGGTATTAACTGCTTAATCGTAGAAAAGGGAATGCCAGGCTTTACAGTTGGTCCGAAAGAAAATAAAATGGGTATCCGCGCTAGCGACACTCACTCTTTAATGTTTGATAATGTGAAAGTGCCTAAAGCAAATCGTATTGGTGAAGATGGTTTTGGTTTTAAATTCGCTATGAAAACTTTAGGTGGCGGACGAATTGGTATCGCATCTCAAGCATTAGGAATTGCAAGCGGTGCTTATGAATTAGCATTGGCTTATTCTAAAGAGCGCAAAGCATTTGGAAAAGAAATCAGTAAACATCAAGCTATTCAGTTCAAATTAGCGGATATGGCGACTCGTATTGAAGCTGCTCGCTTAATGATTTTCCGCGCGGCTTGGTTAAAAGACCGCCATTTGCCAATGGATAAGGAAAGCGCCATGGCAAAAGTTTACGCGTCTGAAACAGCAATGTGGGTAACTACTGAGGCTGTTCAAATACACGGTGGCTATGGTTATGTAAAAGAGTATCATGTAGAGCGTTTAATGCGCGATGCAAAAATTACTCAGATTTATGAAGGAACCAGTGAGGTTCAACGTATCGTTATTTCTCGTGCAGTATTAGCATAATCAGTTATAATAAATTTAACAGCCCTCACAAAAAGTGGGGGCTTTTTTGTTTACAACACGTCAAAATTAAATTCCCATTTCTTATGGCTATTTTCTATTTTCGTGTGCTTTATTACAGTTATGAAAGTTTGTAAAAATATTATCGAAGCCATTGGGAATACTCCGTTGGTTCGCCTTAACAAAATCACAAAAGATTTGCCTTGCGAAGTATATGCAAAGGTGGAAACGTTTAATCCGGGTAACTCCATTAAAGACCGTATGGCCATCAAAATGATTGAAGATGCGGAAAAAGACGGAAGATTGAAGCCGGGCGGAACGATAATTGAAGGAACCAGCGGTAATACCGGAATGGGTTTAGCTATCGGGGCAGTAATTAAAGGTTACAAATGCATTTTTACAACTACGGATAAACAAAGTAAAGAAAAAGTCGATGCACTTCGTGCTTTCGGTGCTGAGGTTGTAGTTTGTCCTACTGATGTTGATCCTGAAGACCCTCGTTCTTATTATTCTGTGTCTTCAAGATTGGTAAAGGAAATTCCTAATTCATGGAAACCAAATCAATATGATAATCCAAGTAATGCCGAAGCTCATTATGAGCAAACCGGACCTGAAATCTGGGATCAAACCGACGGTAAAGTAACCCATTTAGTTGTGGGTGTTGGAACCGGTGGAACGATTTGCGGTACCGGGAAATATTTAAAAGAAAAAAATCCGAATATTAAAGTATTAGGAATTGATACTTATGGTTCGGTATTCAAGAAATACAAAGAAACCGGCATTTTTGACAAAAACGAAATTTACCCATACATCACAGAGGGAATCGGAGAAGATTTTTTACCTGAAAACGTTGATTTCAATATTATTGATCATTTTGAAAAAGTAACAGATAAGGATGCAGCCATCATGACACGTCGCATCACTCGCGAAGAGGCCATCTTTGTTGGAAACAGTGCAGGTTCTGCTTTAGCAGGATTATTGCAAATGAAAAACATGTTTAAGAAGGGTGATGTAGTGGTTATTATTTTTCATGACCATGGTACCCGTTACCTAGGAAAAATGTTTAACGATGATTGGATGCGCGACAGAGGTTTCTTACAAGTAAGTAAACCCAAAGCGTTGGATTTAATTTCATCTCATAAAAACCAAAAATTAGTGACCGTAGAAGCAAATGCAACTGTGAACGATGCATTAACTTTAATGAACAAGTTTGGAATTTCTCAAATCCCTGTTACAAAAGGA
>CAYQDP010000140.1:6485-7001 GCA_964416235.1 uncultured Flavobacteriaceae bacterium
ATAGTTATTTATTTGCTAAGTTGATTGAGAGTAACGATTCAAAAAATAAGACTATTGAATCGGTGATGCAGCCTGCGTTTCCAATGGTAGATGCACAAACGCCAATTGATGAAATTTCTAAATTGATTACAAAGGACAATAATGCAGTTTTGATGAAAGACTTAGGGGGTAATGCTCATATTATTACCAAGCATGATGTCATTCAGGCAGTAGCAAAAATGTCGAATTAAGAGGCGAGTAAGGCAGCTTCTTTACCAACCAGACTGCCAATTGCAACGCCCATTCCACCCATGCGTACAGCGCAAATTATGTTTGCGCTGTAATTTTTTACAATGGGTTTCTTTTCACTTCCCACACCCATAATTCCGGCCCAGCGATGTTCAATTTCAAATTTTTGTTTTGGAAGAATGACTGTTTTTAAAAGATGTTCCAATTGGTTTTGAATTTTTGGCGTCACTTTAAGATGCGTCGTGGTTTCACCTTCAAAATGCAGATTACGTCCTCCGCCAAACAATA
>CAYQDP010000141.1:0-6981 GCA_964416235.1 uncultured Flavobacteriaceae bacterium
TTTTAATTGAATTCATACTCTTTGTTTTTTTGTGCCCGTTTTATTCCGGGCGGGTTTTACGTTTATTAATTATTATTTTATTTTTTCGTCTTATTCAATTTCGTTGCAACGGTTTTTTGATTTCGACGAGGACAAAGGTATGGTGACAAAAAAGCGGGAGTCGTATTTTAAACGATTAAACACGGAAGAAAGTGTTTGTAACCGTTTGTAAACGATAAATAAATTATTGTAATTTTGTTGAAAGCAGGAACTTAGAATGATTTTTCAGAGTGAAAAGAACAAAATGTTCAGAGAGCGAAATTGAACATATTGTTCATGAAAAAAATCAAGTATAAAAGAAAGAGGGAGTAAAAAATGAAATTTAAACGGCCTTATTTTTATTAAGATTTTGTGTTTCTAAACGCAGTTGATTCATTTTTGAAGTGAGTTCTTTCGAGAATTTATCTAAGCTCTCTATCGATTCTTTTATATAACGGGTTGCCTTCTCTAATTCGTGTTGCTTTACCTGATCGCTTAATATTAAGCCCGATATCCCCATGATGTTGGTAATGGGTTGTCTTAAATTGTGTGAGGTAAAAAACAAAAGCTCTTCCAGATTTCGTACATGTTCTTCACGGTTTTCGTCAGTTCTTTTTCTGGCGGTAATATCCATCGATAAAATAAAGATGCCTTCTTCTACCGGTTCTATTCTTAATTCAAACCACCCTTTAGAACCATCCGGAAATGTAAATTCATTCTCCATCAGGTCGGATACTCTTTCTTTCATGCACTTCTCAAGCAGTTTAAACATATCGGTATTCTCAATGCCCGGAAAACATGCCATCATGGTTTTTCCCAATAAATCGGTTTTACTGTTGCACTTACTTTGTTTAACAACAGTATCGTTCACGTAAAGATATTTCCAATCTCTACTAATCACCTGAAATCCCTCCAATAAATTGTCGAAAGTGTTCAGGTATTGTTTTTCGAAATCTTTATAAGGCATAAGGTATAGATTATAGAGATTTGTATAATTAAATGTAGTTAATTTATTTATAAAATGCACATAAAAGTACCTGATTTTAATCCTGAAACGGATGATTTCACCCAATTGAGGTGATGGTTTTAGGTCGTATTTTTGTTGGTTAGACTAAACCTTTATTCCAATCACACATACATCATCAATACCGAGGTTCGTGTCTCACTCGGTATTTCCTCCGCCTGCGTTAAACAGAAATACCTATAATGCATACGTCGTCAATCTGCTCTAGATTGCCACGCCATTCTATAAAGCGTTTTAACAAATGCTCTTCTTGCGCGTGCATAGGCAAGTGATTTATCTCGGCAAGTATTTCTTTAATTTGTTTGTATTTGAATTTTTTGCCTTTCGGTCCGCCAAACTGATCGGCATAACCATCACTGAAAATGTAAAGTATATCGCCTTTTTGTAAAGAAATAGTTTGATTGGTAAATGGTAACCCTTGTCCTTTAAAATAACCAATAGGTCTTTTATCGGGTGCGAATTCTAGAATTTTTATTTCGTTTTTTTCTCTTCTGAATATCCAAAGTGGATTATTGGCGCCGGCATATTCTACTTCCGTAAAATCTTTATTAAACGACACAATAGACATATCCATGCCATCACGGCTTTCACCATCTAATCCTTTTTGTTTTAATGAGGTTTTCACGCGATCACGCAACTCGCCTAAAATCTCAGAAGGTTTTGTAATGCCGCGCTCGTTAACGATTTCGTTTAAAAAAGTAACACCAATCATGCTCATAAATGCGCCGGGTACACCATGTCCGGTACAATCCACCGCGGTAATAATTTTCTTTCCGTTTTTTTCGGAGTACCAATAAAAATCTCCGCTCACAATGTCTTTTGGTAACAATAACACAAATGATTCCGGAAACAGTGTTTGTTTCATTTCCTTGCTTGGCAACAAAGCTTCCTGAATACGCAGGGCATAATTGATGGAGTCGGTAATACCCTTTTGTTTTATTTCAATAATTTCTTTCTGATTTTCAATTTCAACATTTTTTTGTGTAAGTTGTTTATTCACGATTTTTTTATTGGAATAGGCTTTAAACAATACAATCACTGTCACAAAAACTAATATGGCTATGACCAATAAAAAATTACGGAAGGTTTTTTGTTTAGAGATTTCATAATCGGCAATTTGTTTGTTTTTCTGCAGCATTGAAATTTCCAATTCCTTTTTCTGATTTTGATATTTGGCTTCCATCTCACTGATGGATTTGGTGTTGTTTTCGGTAAAGAGTGAGTCCTTTAAAACGACGTATTCGTTTAAATGATAAAGCGACGAATCGAGCACGCTTAATTTTTTATATTCTTTACTTAAATTAAGATGCGAATTCATAATGCCTTCTTTCTTTTGTGCTATGGTATAATTTTGAAGGGCTTTTACATAATTGGATTTTGCAATGATAGGGCGCTTGATGGCCGAATACACTTCGCCTGTTTTTTCGTAAGCCGCGGCTAAAGCAAGGTTGTTGTTTAACTCTTCAGCTAATTTTGTTAAGGTGAGCGATGTATTGATGGCATTTCTAGTATCGTTGATTTTTAAATAAGCATCTACCAAATACGAGTATGTGCTAATTAATCCTTTTTTATTTCCGGTTTGTGTTTTCGCTTTTATGGATTCATTAAAGCATAAAATAGCCGAATCAATTTTATTTAAATTAAGTAAACAAATTCCTGCATTGTTAATGGATTGTCCGTATGCATAAATGTTATTGGTTTCTTTATCTATTTCTTTCGATTTATTAAAGTAGGATAGGGCTTGTGTGAATTTTTGCTGAATGCCAAATATTCTTCCAATGTATTTATAAGAATTGGCCATTCCTGTTTTATCTTGTGTTTTCTCGTGAATGTTGAGGGCTTTTAAATGTTTGTCGAGTGCTACATCATAATCTCCTGCAATCTCATACACTGAACCATAGGCGTCGTAGATATCGGCAATTTGCATATCGTGTTTACCGTTTTCCGCATAGGCCAAAGCTTTATTCAAATAATGCAAGGCGCTGTCGTTATTGTTGAGCATGGTCCATAATAAACCATTCATTTCATAAGCTCTTGCTAAGTGATAGGTTTTATTAATAGCATGACTTAATTGTAAGAGTTGCTTCCGGTAGTTGCCCGATTCATTTGCCGAAGAGATGTAAAATTGATGGCACACATCGTACAATACTTTAAATTTTAAAGTGTCGTGCATGGGTTTTTTCAACTCTTCTTTTAATGAATCCAAAGTTGATTTTTGGGCCACAGCGAAACCAAGCAAAATGAATTGCGCGCAAATGCTAAGGAGTATTTTTTTCAAGTTCACTTTATATCTTTATTCCAATTACACACACATCATCGGTTTGTTCGAGGTCTCCCTTCCAGTCTTCAAACACCGAATCCAATTTTTGTTTTTGTTCGTTCATCGATAAATGAGAAATAGAAACTAAGAGCTGATTAAGCTGCTTGTATTTAAATTTTTTCCCTTTAGTACCGCCAAACTGATCGGCATAGCCGTCGCTGAACAGATAAATAATATCGCCCTTATTTAATTTAAGGTGTTGCTGCGAAAAATCTTTTTCATGTTCAAACACACCAATAGGTTGTTTGTCGGCCGCCAGCTCTATTATTGTACCATTTTGTAGAACCCATGCAGGATTATAGGCTCCCGAATACCACAATTCAAGAGTGTCAAAATTAATGGTGATTAGGGCAATATCCATCCCATCTTTACGCTCTTGATACTTTTTGGTTTTTAAATTGCGCTTTACTATTCTTCTTGTTTCGTTTAATATTTTATCTGTTTCGTAAATTTTATTGTGTACTACAGTTTCATTTAAAGCGTTGCTGCAAATCACACTCATTAATGCGCCCGGCACGCCATGTCCGGTACAGTCGGCAACCGCGCAATGGCGAATAGCTGCGGGTTTATCTTCCTTAGCTAAAGTGTAAAACCAGTAAAAATCTCCACTCACGATGTCTTTTGGCTTAAACAATAAAAACGCGTCTTCATACACTTTGTGAAAAATGTCTTCATTAGGCATGTAGGCCGATTGAATTTTCTTGGCATAATTAATACTGTCGGTGATTTCTTTATTCTTTTCATAAAGCTTTTCACGGCTTACATTTAATTCGAGTTTAAATAAAAACACAATGCCAATACTTGTTGTTAGAACAATGAAAAGGTTAAACAAAAATATTGCCATCGCAAAGGGCACCGTATCGATGGGTTTAATAAATACATTTCCTACAATGGAAAGCGCGAGTAATAACACGCATAAAATAATATAAGCGAGTGCTTGTTTTGATTTGGGATAAACAATAATAGGCGGAACGGAGATAACTAAAAATCCGAGAAAGAAACCGGTGTCTTTACCACTTACTACGGATGCAGCTCCGAATACAACCGGTGCCATGGCGCAAACAAAATTACGCGCGGCATTTAAACCCATGGTTGTAACAAGTAAGAACGGTAATGAAAAAACGATTAAACCGCCCAGAAAGGTAAGGGCAATATAAAAATGTCCGGTTACGCCAAACAATAACACAAACAACAAGCTAATGGGAATGCCTAAGAAACTAATGCCGTTAACGAGCTTAATTTGTTCTTTAATCTCATTTGACATTTCGGGGCGAATGCCAATTTCGGTGATGCGTATAAATAATTTTTTCAAGTTCTTAAAGTTTTATTCCCATTATACATAAGTCATCCACTTGTTCCAATTCACCTCTCCAGGCTGCCATTGTTTTTTCTAATTCGTGTTTTTGTTGCGACACTGATTGTGTGTGCAAATTTAAAAGCATATCATTTAACTGACGGTATTTAAATTTTTTTCCTTTGGGTCCGCCAAACTGATCGGCATAACCATCAGTGTAAATATACAGAACATCGCCTTCTTTATAATCAAAAGTAAAGTCACGAAAGGATTTCTCTATTACTCCTTTTCCAACCGGCATCTTATCTTTTTCCAATTCAAGTAAAGAGCCATTACGAATTAATACAGGAGCATTATTGGCAGCAGCATAACTCAACTTTCTGTTTTGTTTGTCAATACAAATTAAAACGCCATCCATTCCATCCTTTTGTTCTTCCTGAAATAAATTTTCAATTAGTTTTTTCCTTACGTAATTAAAAATCTCGTTAGGATATAAAATGTTTTTTTCTTTAATGGCTTCATTTAAAAAACCAATATTAAGTACACTCATAAAAGCACCCGGAACACCATGTCCGGTACAATCACAAACCGCGGCATAAATACGGTTATTATGTTCAATAGCCCAGTAAAAATCTCCACTCACAATATCTTTGGGTTTGAATAAAATGAAATGTTGCGGTAAAACCGTTTGCAAAAAATCGCTATGAGCGAGAAGGGCGTATTGAATGCGTTTGGCATAGTTAATGGAGTCGAGAATTTCTTTTTGTTTTTCTTCAACGATGGTTTTTTGCTTTTCTACTTCCGATTTTTGGTCACTTATAGTTTTATTGGCAGCTTCTTTTTGTTTGTAAGCTTTGTAGATGTAAAGAGATAAAATAAAAACAACCAGCAAGAAAATGGAGATGCTCCAGATGATGATGCGTTGCGTACGTACCTCCTCTTGATGTTTCAGTCTTGTTTTTTCATTTTCGAGTTCAGCTATTTTTTTATCCTGCTCAATTTGATAATTGTATTCGAGAGAAGATAATTTTTTTCCTACCTCCGCATTGTTCAAAGAGTCTTTTATTACTTTATGTTCTGTAAAGTAGTCTAATGCTTTTTTATAATCGGCTTTCGTGCGATAAACTTTTGATAAACCCAAAAGTGCATCGGAAAGTTCCGACATCCATTTAGTTTTTCTGGTATAGCCTTCAGCTTCTGTATAGTATTTAAGAGCTTCATTAGTTTGATCGAGTTTTAAGTAAGCGGCTCCC
Source organism: uncultured Flavobacteriaceae bacterium (assembly GCA_964416235.1). GTDB lineage: Bacteria > Bacteroidota > Bacteroidia > B-17B0 > Aurantibacillaceae > JAHEYG01. The sequence continues at coordinate 5,910 of CAYQDP010000141.1, forward strand.
ATGCGAAGCAAAAGAGAAGAATATAAATCTGCGTCATCCGAGTTTTTTGCAATAGCATATGATCTTTTGTAATAATCAAGTGCAGCCATACATTCGTTCTTTTTGTAATATATGTAACCAATATTATTATAGCTGTATGCTTGACCAACAATGTTTTTTTGTTTGGTTTGAATGGAGAGAGCTTTATTAAAAAAGAACAGGGCGGAGTCGTAGCGATTCAGGCTCGTATAAGTGTTTCCGAGATTGAGGTAATTAAAAGACATTTTAAGTTTATCATCCACTTCGGTATTAAATTTTAATGCCTTTGAAAAATAGTGAATGGATTTATCGTATTCCTTTTGCGAACTAAAAATATTCCCTAAAGAGTTATAGGAGGTAGCTAAAAACTTTTTGTTGTTGGTTTTTTCGGCATAGCTTAAAGCATTATAATAGTATTCGGCTGCCAGTTGAGCGTTTCCCTCTTCATTATAGCATTTGCCAAGTGTGTTTAAAATTCTAAAAAAATCATCATCACTTTTAAGTTTTTCGCACAAAGGCAAAGCATCGTTGAGGTATTGTTTAGCAAGATCGTTTTTGCCGCTATTGCTGAAAATATTACCGGCATTAAAACGTGCGCGTAAATTACCTGAAAGAAAATTTAGTTTTTCGGAAAGGGCAATTGCCGAGTCGATATACGCTTTGATGTTATCGCTTGTTTTTTCGGTGGCCACATATACTTCATACGATAGTGAATTGAGTAGTTTTACTTTGTTGGTATCGTTTTTAGCAAGGCTTAAAGCCTTTATTAAGGAGTCGATACTGCGGTTTTGAGATAAGAGCCCGGCGCTTCCGCTAAAAAGGTAAAGTAGTAAGAATATGAGGTGTTTAGGCATAAAACGCTTAAACGAATATATGTATTTATAGGGGGATTTTGAAATAACTATAATTTGTAGTATATTTGTGCTACAAAACGTAGTAATATGATTAATAAGATAGCCAACAACATTAAGTACCTGCGTCAGCTAAAGGGGCTTTCTCAGGAACAAATGGCCGATGAGTTGGAGGTAACCCGTTCACGAATTGGCGGGTACGA
>CAYQDP010000142.1:0-6969 GCA_964416235.1 uncultured Flavobacteriaceae bacterium
AACCAGGATGAAGTAATGGCATTAGCTGCCTGGATGAGCTTTCAATGCGCTGTTGCTAACTTACCTTACGGTGGTGCAAAAGGTGGTATTAAATGCGACCCTCGCGCAATGAGCGTTGGCGAATTAGAGCGTTTGTCTCGTGCTTATGCTAAATCAATGAAAGATGTATTTGGCGTTAATCGCGATATCCCTGCTCCTGATATGGGAACAAGCGGTCGTGAAATGGCTTGGATTTTAGATGAATTTAATAAAGTAACAGGAGAAGATTCTCCGGGTGTTATTACAGGTAAACCAATCGCTATCGGCGGTTCTTTAGGTCGCGATGCGGCTACAGGACGCGGTGTAATGGTAAATACTTTAGCTGCCTTAAAGAAAATGGGATTAAATCCTAAAAACGTAACGGCAGTTGTTCAAGGTTTTGGTAACGTAGGTTCTCATGCCGCACGTTTATTATCTGAACAAGGATTAAAAATTGTAGGTATCGGTGACCATACCGCTTCTTTCTACAATGAAAACGGAATCGATATTAAAGCGGCTTTAGACTTCGCTTCAAAAAATAAAAACACATTAAAAGGCTTTACCGGCGCTACCGAAATTCCTTCGAATCAATTATTGATTTCGAAATGTGATGTATTGGTGCCTGCTGCTTTACAAAATGTAATTACTGAAGAAAACGCGCCAAAAATTCAAGCGAAATTAATCGTGGAAGGCGCAAACGGACCAACTCGTCCGGAAGCTGACGTTATTTTAAACGATAAGAAAATCATTTGCGTTCCTGATATTTTAGCGAATAGTGGCGGTGTTACTGTATCTTATTTTGAGTGGGTACAAAACAAAGCCGGTTACTACTGGACAGAAGATGAAGTAAATACAAAGCATGACCACAAAATGGAAATCGCTTTTGAAAGTGTTTGGAATAACGCAGAGCGTTTCAAAACCAGTATGCGTATTGCTGCTTATATTACTGCCCTTCAAAAAATTGAGCAGGCAGTTAAATTAAAAGGTGCTTACTAAGTCTTTAAGTATTTAATAAACAATAAATTAACAAAAAACTGTTTGTATATTAACCTATATAAACAGTTTTTTTATGCCCTTAGCTTAATTTTTAGTTTATTTTTGCTTAACTAAAATTTAAACCCTTGGAAATTCTTTATATAGGTATATTTTTATTTACGGCTTATTTATTAGGCTCTATCCCCACTTCGGTGTGGATTGGCAAGCTGTTCTTTAATATCGATGTACGTGAATTCGGAAGCGGTAATGCCGGAGCCACCAACACTTTCAGAGTATTGGGTAAAAAGGCAGGGATTCCCGTTTTAATCATCGATATCTTAAAAGGAAGCGCAGCAGTTGCTTTATCCTATTCAAGCGGCTTCGATCCGGGTTCTGATTTCTTTATCAATTTTCAAATTGCTTTAGGTGTGGCCTCTTTAATCGGACATATCTTCCCGGTTTTTGCCGGATTCCGCGGCGGTAAAGGTGTTGCTACTTTATTAGGCGTTGTAATTTGTATTCATCCTGTAGCTTGTTCTATAGCTTTATTGGTGTTTTTGGCGGTATTATTTACAACCCGTTATGTTTCATTAAGCTCAATGAGCGCCGGTTTAAGCTTCCCGATTATTTTGAATGTAATCTTTAAAAACGACAACCCAAACCTGATGATTTTCTCTATTCTGGTAGCAGTTGTTTTGGTTATTACACACCGTAAGAACATTACCCGTTTATTAAATAAACAGGAAACCCGCGTGAGACTTTACAATAAAGCTTCTCATTAATCGTTAATAAATCTTATTTATCCTTTTATTAGCCTTCAAATTGTATTTTTGGCAATACATTTGATTAATCCTGATAATGCGTTTACACAAATTATATCTTCCCCTGCTTTTTATACTTGGCTTTAGTACTTCCATTTGGGCACAGGACGACGATTATGTAAACGATAATCAATTGCGCTACGAAGATTATATCTACAAACCTAACATCAAATCTGCTCAACTCTACGAATCCACCTGGGAGTTTTCGGCGCCTCTCATTAAATTTAATTCAGGTGAGCAATTGCGTTTAAGTTTTGATGATTTGGATGGCGACCAAAAACAATATTCCCTCAGTGTGATTCATTGCGATGCGAAATGGAATCCCAGCGATCTCATGCAGCAGGAATATCTGCAAGGCTTTTATGATTTAAACATCATCAACTTCAGTTTCTCCATCAATACACTGCAGAAATACACACACTACTCTATTCTCTTTCCAACGCAAAACATGATTCTCACCAAATCCGGGAATTATATTGTTTACGTTTATAAAGACGGAGATAAAAAAGATTTAGTGCTTAGTCGCCGCTTTATGGTATGCGACGAAAAGGTAACGGTTGTTTCTACCATTCAGCAGGCCATTGGTGATGACGCGCAATACGAAAAACAACACATCGATTTTTCTATCATCAATTCTTCTTACGATATCACGAATAACCATGTGGATTTAAAAGTAGTGCTTACTCAAAATAACCGTTGGGATAATGCAGTATATGATATCAAACCAACTTTTAATACACCGCAAAAACTAACTTACTCGCTCGATAATGCCAGTACTTTTAACGGAGGCAATGAGTTCCGTTATTTCGACACACGTTCACTCCGCACTTACACCGAGCGAATTCAGAACAGTTATAAAGACGAGAACAATAAGAATCACATTGAACTCACTCCCGAAGAAAACCGCCGTATTAAAAATTATATTTTCTATCCTGATTTCAACGGCTCTTTCCTCATTAAGAATAAAGACATGAACGGCAATCAAGATGTGGAAGCCGATTATGCTTACGTTCATTTTTTCATGCCTTATCCTGTTCCGGAAGCAAGCGGTAATTTTTATGTATTAGGCAAAATGAGCAATTGGAAATTGGATAAAGCCAACAAAATGGAGTACGATTATGCCAAGAAAGGATACAAATGCACGCTCTACCTAAAACAAGGTTATTATAATTACATGTACGCTTTTTTAAGTGATAACACCAAAGCAGGAGACGAAACAATTACTGAAGGCAACCATTGGGAAACCGAAAACGATTACAGTATCTACGTGTATCACCGCCAGCGCGGAACCTATTACGATCAGTTAATAGGTATCAGACGATTAAATTCAAGAAAACCATAACCCCTCTGTCCTTCGGACATCTCCCCTTAGCAGGGGAGAAAGCATTATTACTCTTAAAATTCTTTTTGAAAACGAATTCTTTCTCCCCCTTTTTTAAGGGGGAGTCCGCGAAGCGGGAGGGGGTTAATCAAACCTCAATGTCCTAATCGGTGTAAGGCGAGTGAGAATTAAAGTAGGGAAAAACATCATGAGCATACAGCTTACAATAATTCCCAGATTCAACAATACAATATAACCCACATTAAAAATTACAGGAACATATTCCACATAATACGTATCGCTGTTTAATTTGATAAGATGCGTGAAATACTGAAGAAGCACCGCTCCTATTCCAATCAAATTTCCAATGATTAATCCGCGGGCAAGTAACTTCATTGACACGTAAAAAAATATTTTCCTTACCGAAGCATTGCTCATGCCCATCGACTTCACTAAACCAACCATATTCGCGCGCTCTAAAATTAAAATCAATAAAGCCGTAATCATGTTAACACCCGCCACCAATAACATTAAAGTGATAATAATAATTCCGTTTACATCTACCATCTCCAACCAGGAAAACAAACTATCATAAATTTCATTCACAGGAAGCACCTGATAATTATATCCCGTTAAATCCTGCACAGCTTCAGTGTTAGATTCCAATTCAGAAAAATCCTTGATGAATATTTCATAGCTACCGGTTTGACCATCTTCCCAGTAATTCAATTTGCGGATGTGTTTTAAATCCACCAAAGCCAGATTATTATCGAAATCAGAAAAACCTGTATTCACAATACCGCACACCGTAAAAGCTCTGGAGCGTTGTTCAAACTCCACATAATTAGAACCGCTGAAAGTAGTATCATTCAATTTCTTCTTGGTAATGAAATAAGCGATGAGTTTTTGTCCTACGCCTACACTTAATTTATCTGCCAGTTTTTTAGAAAGCAAAATATCCTTGCTCACCGCAGTATCGCTCAATTGCGGTAATCGTCCTTCGCTTAGATATTGCTTTAAAAAGGCAACATCATAATTAGCATCAATACCTTTTAATAAAACACCTTCATTCTCCGCTTTGGTTTTAATGATGCAGTTTTTAGTAGCCACGGCTTGCACGTGCTTCACAAAAGGCAGGGCTTTAATCAATTTTAACGTGTCGTCAGATAACTTTACAGGGTCGCGCTCGTTAGAGCTGTTAATACCCATGCTGTTAATGGTGATATGCGAGGTAATGCCTGTAATTTTTGTGATGATTTCCTGTTTAAAGCCCAATACAATGGAGATAGTCAGAATCATCACACTAATGCCCAAAGCAATGCCGGTAATACCAATTTTCACAATGGGTTTAGAAATGTTATTTTTACCTTTGTTAGAAAGGGTGATTCGGTCGGCTATGTATTTTTCGGCGCTCACTCTACACAAAAATACTATTTAATGCATAAAGTCCTTGTTATACTTCTTGTTTTTATCAGCTATTCGCTAAAACCGCAGGCATTAAAAGTACTCAGTGAAAAAGACGTAGTATTAGGTGCGCAGCAATTTAACGCCTATTTGCCCCTGCTTGCGAAAAAAAAGGTAGCCGTTGTTACCAACATTACCGGCGTAATTGGAAACACCAGCATTGTTGACACTTTGATTAAATTAAAAGTGAACATTAAAAAAATATTCGGACCGGAACATGGCTTTAGAGGAAATGTGGATGCAGGGGAAAAAGTAAAAAGCAATATCGATAAAAAAACAGGCTTACCTGTTGTTTCATTATATGGCTCGCACAAAAAACCAACGGCCGAAGATTTAAAAGGCATTGATGTAGTGGTGTATGATATTCAGGATGTAGGTGTGCGTTTCTATACCTTCATTTCAACTTTGTGTTATGTGATGGAAGCCTGCGCCGAGCAAGGTAAAGAAGTAATTGTTTTGGATCGTCCGAACCCCAACGGTTTTTATGTAGACGGACCGGTGATGAAAGATAAATACAAAAGTTTTTTAGGCTTGCATAATGTACCGATTGTTTATGGCATGACCACCGGCGAATATGCGCGCATGGCGAATGAAGAAGGCTGGTTAAAAACGAAAACAAAGACAATAAAAAAAGACAGCTTTGAATTAAAGACCGTACGTTGTAAGCTCACCGTTATACCCGTAAAAAATTACGAGCATGGCATGACCTACAATTTACCGGTGAAGCCCTCGCCTAACCTACCCAATTTGAACGCCGTATTAATGTACCCCGGCATGGGATTATTTGAAGGCACGGTAATGAGTGTTGGCAGAGGAACCGATATGCCCTTTGAAGTATTAGGCCATCCACAATACAGTAAACAAACCTTTAGCTTTACTCCAAAAGCAACGGTATTGAGTAAAGAGCCCAAGTATAAAGACCAGATTTGTTACGGTGTAGATTTAAGACAAGAAAACTTTATAGAGAAACATCCGCGTAAAGTAGAATTAAAATGGCTGATGTTATTTTATGCCGACCTAAAAGTGCCGGAGTTTATGGATAAGAACTTTAACTGGCACAGCGGCAATGATGAATTAAAAGAACAAATAAAAGCCGGCAAAAGTGAAAATGAAATACGTGCCACTTGGCAAAACGAAATCGCCACCTTTAAAAGCATACGTAAAAAGTATTTACTGTATAAGGATTTTGAGTAAATTAGAACTATATAAAACAAATACTAAATATTAATTTCACAGTCCCCCACTTTTTACATCCTTTGATAAATTTTATAAAATATAGTGTTATTCTTTTTGCTATTTCACCTTATTTATATTCACAAGACAATAAAGTAATTCTAAGTAAAAATGATAGCTCTAATATTGCTAATCAAAAGGAACTTAATGAAAAATCAAAAAAAGCCACTTTAGAAGAATTAAGCAGTTCCTGTGATGGAAAGTTAAATAAAATCGCTAATGACTTTACATTAAAGAAAAATAGCGGGACAAGTGAAGGTTGGTATCATTATAATTCAAATTTAATAAGAGCTCCTTTCTACATTACAGCACCCGTTTCAACAAAAGGGCATATTTACATAAAGGCAAAATATACAGGATCTAAATTCATAAATTGTACAAGAATACGGGTAAAAATCAAAAATCACTCATGGGAGACAAAACCACTCTTGAAGGAAAGTAAATATATCACAAGAAAAAATTCGGGTTCAGTTTATTATGAAACATTGAATCTTTTCTCTTATAAAAATGGATCTGACTTTGAAGTTAGAAGCATGATGGTAATCTCAGCAATAGCGAATTCAAATATTGACGACGAGATAACAATTGTCTTTATTGGAGAAGAAGAAAATGTAGAAGTTAAGTTATCAAATGATAATATTAAAGCTATCAAGAAATGCTGGGAGCTATCTCAATGTATTACATTTGGGAAAAACAATTATTCCAGTTATACATATGTACGTGGAAAACATGGAGGAATTACAACAATATTAATACCCAATGACGGATATACACAGTCTGATATGGCAGGGACTGTTGATTAGTAATTATCATAATTTTTGTATCTTCAAATAACCTTTTGTGGTTGGTGAGAGTGGATGTTTAAAAACCCAACGGCTACTAGCCAACAAACGTTAGGTGTAATTATAAAATTCTATGGCAAAAAGTAATAAGGTAATAGTAAAGAGCAATAAATGGAAAACGACAACTTCCAGATTCGTATGCTTTATAGATATAATGGGATTTAAAGATTTAGTTTCACGGAGTAGTCACTTAGAAGTATTTAATCTAATGAGCAAATTGGCTGACGAAAAAAAAGTACTTGAAACTGCTTTCAATAATGGAGTAAAAAAAGAGTATAAAGACATTTTATATACA
>CAYQDP010000143.1:0-6951 GCA_964416235.1 uncultured Flavobacteriaceae bacterium
AACTACTGAAGAGCCCGTTACAATTGAACTATCTCAAAAGGTAGTCATGATTTTAACAACTCTCTTTACATTAGCGTTAGGTGCCGTTCCGGGTTTTGTAGCCGAGATGTTTAAATTCTAATGAAGAACAAATTTTTTTACTTTTTTTTATTTGTTTTCAAACTTACATTCTCACAGGAAGACAGTCTTATTCAATTATACCAGAAGGCTGCTCAAGACACAACTCTAATCAACGTATCCAATGAATTAGCCTCTTACTATTACAGAAAGAATCCACAAAAGAATTTAGATTTTGCAAGAAAAGCGCTTGTCCTTTCTGAAAAAAACAAATACAATAAAGGTAAAGCACTCTCTCTTTCAAATATTGGCTCCTATTATGTAAGTATTAACAAGCTAGATTCCGCGTTTGTATTTTTTTCTGAATCAAAAAGCCTTAGTATTAAAGGCAATTACAAAAAGGAAGAGGCAATTGTTTACAATCGACTTGGCGTTTACTATTTTTACTTAGGCAACACCGATAGTGCAATTCATTATTTCGTTTTGTCGGGTAAAATTTTTGAAGCAATTAATGATCCGGTTGAGAGTTGCAAAATACAAAACAATCTTGGAGCTATTTTCTTGAGAAAGGGTGACTTTAACAAAGCCCTAACTTGCTTTTTCAAATGTTTGCAATTTGATGAGACCAGAAATTCACAAGCTAATATTGCTTCTGATTATAATAATATTGGAACTGCATTAATAGAAAAGAAAGACTTAGCGGGAGCAAGCGTTTTTTTAACAAAATCAATTAATATAAGAAGGGTGTTGCAAGACACTTTTGGTTTAACTAATACGCTCACAAATTTATTAACGGTTCTTCATAAAGAAAATAAAAACAAAGAAGCTATTGCGTACGCAAATAAGCACAGAAGCTTTTTTACATCATCTTATTACAATAAAGAATACGCGTCGTTCTTGGCAAACCTAGGCATGTGCTATACGGGTATAAATCTTTATGATTCTGCATTAAACTGTTTGATTTCTTCAATAGAAATAAAGAATCACTTAGGAGATATTAGCGGTTTATCGTCGGCACACGGTAACATTGGACAGGTTTACCTAAATCAAAAATTATACTTAAAAGCAATTCCTTATTTTTTAAAATCAATCGACTATGCTCAACAAAGCAAAGACTTAGATTACCAGGTTAACGCATTCAATAATCTTACACAATGTTATATTGGAATTGGGGACAAAATAAAATCTCAAGAATGCCTCACTTCCTACACTCGTTTAAAAGACAGTTTATATAGAAGTCAAAACATAAAAGAAGCGACTGAGGCAAAGGAAAAATATGAAACTGAAAAAAAAGAAACTGAATTAAAAATAAAATCAATTGAGCTTGAAAAACAAAAGCAAAACAGTTTTTATCTCAAAATAATTTTTATAAGTAGCCTTCTGATTCTGTTGTTTATATTTCTTCTGGTTTATTCCAAATATCGTGCAAAGCAAAAGCAAGCTTTTAAAGAAGAACTTCATCGACAAGAGCAGATAAGATACAAAGCTGTAATTTCTTCATTGGAAAATGAAAGAAATCGCATCGCATCAGAATTACATGATAACTCAGGAGCTTTAATTAGCTTTATTACCAGCAAGAGTGATTGGGCGCTTCAAAATGAAAGCGAAAGTCAAGAAGCGCTTATTCAAATTAAAAATACTTCTCAAGAAGTAATGACCAGCATTCGTGAAACGCTCTGGACATTAAATACAAAAAGCATTAAAAATGTGGATTTAACTGATAAACTTAAACTCTACATTAAAAAGCACTCCGTTATAAGTTCAAAAATTGATGATACAATTACTCATGAAGTTGTTTTGCCAAATGATGTTGTTTTATCTCTTTATCGTTGTGTTCAGGAAATAATTAATAACGGTAACAAACATAGCAAAGCTTTAAGTTTAAAAATTCAATTTTATAGTACAGAAAAGGTTCGTTTCGGCTTCATTTATTGTGATAACGGCATAGGTTTTTCAAGAAAATCAAATGAAGAAAGTTATGGAATAAGAAACATTATACAGCGGATTGAAAAAATTGGAGCATCAGTCCAGTTTGATTCTCCCAAAGAAGGTGGAGTTAGAATAGAAATAAAATATTAATAGTTCATTTGCACTATTTGCTTTAAAAAATATTCCATTTTAATTTGACAATGATTAAAATCGCAATTGTTGACGATAAAAGGCTTAATCGCATTAATCGTGCAGAGGAAATAAAAAAATCTGCAAAAATCAAGGTTGTTTTTACCGCACAAAACGGTCTCGAATTTCTTGAAAAAATTAAAGAAACTTCTGATGAAGAAAAACCGGATGTTGTTTTAATGGACATAGACATGCCTGAGATGAATGGAATTGAAGCCGTTCGTCATTCAAAACTAATATATCCGCAAATAGAATTCATTATGTTAACTGTTTTTGATGAAGACACTAAAATTTTTGAAGCTATAAAAGCCGGCGCATCTGGATATTTATTAAAGGACGAGAGCACAAGTACAATAATAGATTTTATTCAACAGGTAAAAGAGTTTCGAACCGTCCCAATGAGCCCCGCGGTTGCTAGAAAAGCATTAAAGCTTTTAAGTGAAAGCAGCAAAGAAACAATAAAAACATCTAATGCCATAAGCGGTCTTACATCAAGAGAAAAAGAAGTTTTATCAGGAATGGTTAACGGATTAGATTATAAGGAAATTGCTACAAGCCTTTCGGTTAGTCCTAATACCGTAAGAAATCAAATCAGTAGCATTTATCAAAAATTACACGTAAGTTGTAAGGTAGATGCGGTTAAAATCGCCATCAAAAATAATCTACTTGGATAGTGCATATGCTCTATTTTTGGTTTGTGTGGTAATAACGAGTTTTGCATAAAAAACTAACTCTTATGAAAAAACAATTACTTTATCTTGGCGTTTTAGTAACGGGAATTATTAATGCCCAACCATTAACGCACACCGTATTGCCACCTGTAGGCACTACTTATGTACAATACAATGTTCTTAATCAGTTTCCGCACCCGACAGGAGGCGCAAACGCTAATTGGAACTTTAATTTAACAACAAATGTATTCATGACGTGTTCGGTGAGTCCAAGCAGCATATTAACATCGACCGATGTGGCCAACTTTCCAACCGCTAATTACTTTACTCAAGTATTTAATGGAGCATCCTTCTTTCGATTAGATATGGAAGAAATTAACACAAACGAATTCAAACTTAACGGGCAAAGATCTTTTAGCGGAAGTTATGTTTACTCTCCTGTTGGTTTAATAACTTACCCGGTTGGCTTATCCTTTGGATCAACACATACATTTACTTTTATACAATCCGCAAATACAGTTACCTGTTCGATGACATTTGATGGTTATGGAAATTTTACAGCTAGCGCAGCCGGAATGCATTCAAGTGTTTTACGGCTTAAAATAAAAAATTCTAACTCTACGGATACAATTTTTAAATATTACGGAACTCAACCATACATGCGGCTTTTGTTACAATACTCCAAAAGTACCTCAGGATTCATTGGTAATAAATATGTATTTGCATATAGTTTCCCAACAGCAATTGAAGAAAATAACTTCTCGGAAAGCGTTCAAGCATTATTATATCCTAATCCGGCTTCTGACATAATATATTTTGAACAACCGTTTCAAACAATTGACAAGTTAAATGTGACCGTATATAATTCAATGTTTCAGGCTGTAGACACAAAACTTATTAAGGAAAATGCGCTAAATATTTCTGATCTTTCCCCGGGAGTCTATTATCTGGAAATTAGTAATAAAGAATCAAAATCTCTTAAAAGATTTATAAAATACTAATTTTAACAGTTTTTATAAGGCGCTAGTCATTATATTTATAATATGATTTGGCGCCTTATCTTTCTTTTTCATTACATCTTTCTTTTCGGCACCTGCTTCTCCCAAAAGAAAACAGATACGCTGCGCCTCTATTACCACATAAATGAATCGTCTTCAGAGCTAAATTATTCACGCCTCGACTCGGCTATTAAATCCTTAAATGGAAAATACGCTGATGTTGCTGTTTATGGTTATGCAGATTTTCTTCATTCAGATGATTATAATAAGGAACTCTCATTAACAAGAGCTCAAAATGTAAAATCTTACCTTTTAAAAAAAAGTAAGCCGTCGCAGTTTAATGTTTATGCTTGCGAAGGAAAGGGAGAAAACAACTCCCAAGATACAGGAAACAAAGACGGTGACCCGAAACAACGTCGTGTAGATGTTTATTTTGAGCCCATCGTTACAATTAATGTTGCCGATGATAAACTAGAAACCCCAAAAGAAAAGGAAACTATAGAAGAAAAGAAAAACATTGACGAATTAAACGCAGGCGAAAGCATGGCCCTTGAAGGTTTAAGTTTCGAGCCGGGAAGACATTTTGTTTTAAAGTCTTCGGAACCTGTTTTACAAAAACTGTTACAAACTCTTAAGCAAAATAAATCTCTGAAAATAGAAATACAAGGTCACGTGTGTTGCACACAAAATGGAGCCGACGGAATGGATTTAGACACGCGCGAAATGAAACTTTCTGAAAACAGAGCAAAAGCCATTTACGATTATTTGATTAACAAAGGGATTTCTAAGCACCGCTTAAGCTATAAAGGATTTGGTCGCACAAAACCAAAGTACGAATTAGAACTCACGCCCGAAGAAGAACAAGCCAACCGTCGCGTTGAAATTATGGTTGTAGAAAAATAATCTTTTCTTATGATAGATTTCATTTGTGTGAGTCGTTCACTTTATTAACTTGCACTTTACATGAAACAGGGTTTAAGCTCAACAGAAGCTTCCAATAGATTAAAACAATTCGGATATAACGAATTACTTTCCGCAAAACCGCGTAGCGTTTGGACTATTGCTTTAGAAGTAATAAAAGAGCCAATGTTTGTCTTATTGCTCTCCTGTGCGGGTCTATATGTTTTATTAAGCGATTATGGTGAAGGGGTATTTATGTTCTCAAGTATCTTCCTCATGATTGCAATAACACTTTATCAGTCACAAAAAACAGAAAGAGCTATCGAAGCGCTTAAGTCCCTTGCCTCTCCTCGCGCTTTGGTAATACGTGACGGAGAAAAAATAAAAATTGCAGGAAGGGATGTTGTTCCCGGTGATGTAATTATTTTAAACGAAGGTGATCGTGTTCCCGCCGACGGAATAATTATATCAAGTACACACTTAACGGTAGACGAATCGATGCTTACCGGAGAATCTGTTCCTGTTCTTAAATCAGAGCTATCAGAATCACATAACAGGTTGTTTAGCGGTACGCTCGTTGTACAGGGTTACGGACTATTTGAAGTTACAGCTACAGGGGTACAAACCGAATTTGGGAAAATTGGTCGCGCACTTGAAAACATTGAGGCAGACCAAACGCGTCTGCAAAAAGAAATGAAGGTCGTTATTAAACGCTTTTTTATTGCAGGCGTTTTCATTTGTGTTTTGATGGTTGTAATGTTTTATTTTACACGTGGCGGGTTTTTAAAATCCCTCTTGAGTGGTTTATCCGCAGCCATGGCTATACTACCGGAAGAGTTTCCCGTTGTTCTAACTGTTTTTCTAGCTTTAGGTTCTTGGCGACTTTCAAAAAAAAACGTACTCGCAAGAAAACCATCGGCAATAGAAACATTAGGTTCTGCAACAGTTCTGTGTAGTGATAAAACCGGAACCATTACACAAAACAAAATGGAACTAAGCTCCATTTACACAGGAAAAGAACATTTAGAAAAAATCAATTTCGATACGCAAATAAAACCAATTGCTGTCGCCGCGCATTTTGCTTCAAAACCAAATTCAGCCGACCCAATGGAAAAAGCAATTAGCGAAGTAGGAGAACCTCTTCTCTTCAACGATCAAGAGTTTCGTTTTATACAAGAGTTTCCTTTGAGTAAAGAAATCAGAGCGATGAGTCGTATTTATGAAACGACCGACAGATCTCTTCGTGTGTTCACAAAAGGAGCTCCTGAAGATGTTTTTAAATTATGTCGCTTATCAAGTTTGGAGGCAGAAAAATATCACAACGCGACCAACGAAATGGCCAAAAGAGGTTTGCGTGTTTTGGCAGTAGCGAGCTCTATTTATGAAACACACACTCTTCCAAAAAATCATGGCGAAATATCTCTGAACATTCTTGGTTTGATTGGACTTGAAGATCCAATACGGCCAGAAGTTCCAATCGCAATAAAAGAGTGCTATGAGGCCGGTATTAAAGTCATCATGATTACCGGTGATTTTCCTATCACAGCGAAAACAATTGCCACAAAAGCCGGATTAAATGAATCAGGGCTTGTTGTAACAGGTGATGAAATGAATAAATGGACAGATGAAGAATTACAAAAGAAAATAAAAGAAATTAATGTCTTCGCTCGTGTGGTTCCGGAACAAAAATTAAGAATTATTAAAGCACTAAAAAACAATAATGAAGTTGTAGCGATGACGGGTGATGGCGTAAACGACGCTCCCGCGCTTAAGGCGGCTGATATTGGTGTGGCAATGGGAAAGAAAGGAACAGATGTTGCAAGAGAGGCTTCCTCTTTGGTTTTATTGGATGATAATTTTGCCTCTATCGTAATGGCAATTCGGTTAGGGAGAAAAATCTATGACAACCTGCAAAAGGCGATGTCTTACATTATGGCTATTCACATCCCGATAATTGGTTTAGCTCTATTACCGGCCTTCTTTTCTCAAGTTCCTATCTTATTAATGCCACTTCACATTATTTTTATGGAGTTGATTGTTGATCCGATATGTTCCATCGCGTTTGAATCAGAACAGGAAGAAAAATCTATTATGCAAAGAAAACCGCGCTCGGTTAACGAACGCTTTTTTGGGATGAAAAAAGTTTTAGGCAGTCTGTTTAATGGCACATTGCTTTTTATCATGGTGCTTATTGTTTTTTATCTCTC
>CAYQDP010000144.1:0-6931 GCA_964416235.1 uncultured Flavobacteriaceae bacterium
GATAAAAATCACTACTACAGGGATTTATCTCCTGCATGGGAACAGCTCAGCTAAGAAAATTGTTGTTGTAAAATAAATTAAGAAAGCGGAACTGCTTTTCTATCAATAAATCCTCCGCCCACTAAATCATTTCCTTCGTAAATCACAGCGCTTTGTCCGGGTGCTACACCTGTAACCGGCGAATGAAATACTACATCCAGTTTATTACCGCTTGTATTAATAGTAGCTAATGTACCCGCGTCTTTATAACGGATTTTTGTTAATCCCACAAAATCATCAGGCAAGGAAGCGTACTTAATAAGATTAAAGTCACGCACCATTAATTGCATTTCTTCCAAATCATTTTTATCGCCTAGAACAATGGTATTTGTTTCCGGAATAATTTCCTTCACAAAAACAGGATCACCCAAAGCAATGTCTAATCCTTTACGCTGACCAATGGTATAAAAAGGATAACCTCTGTGCTTTCCAACGGTCTTCCCCTTGTACACATAGTTACCGCCTTCTACTTTAGCTTCCAAATCAGGCAAACGATGTTTTAAAAAAGAGCGGTAATCGTTATTAGGCACAAAACAAATATCGTAGCTCTCGCTTTTATTCGCTAAGTCGATAAAACCTGCGTCTTTCGCCATTTGCTTTATCTCCGGTTTTCTATACCCTCCTAATGGGAAAAAAGTACGTTTTAAACTCTCCTGTGATAATCCCCACAACACATAGGTTTGATCTTTGTTTTCATCCACACCTTTAAAAATAACGCGACGTTCATTTTCATCACGCAATTGCGCGTAATGTCCGGTAGCGATAAATTCACAATCTAACATATCGGCACGCTTGAGCAATGCTTCCCATTTAATATGGGTGTTGCATAGCACACAAGGATTAGGGGTTCTTCCGGCAAGATATTCCTCCACGAAATTATTGATGATATGGTCACCAAATTCCCCTCTGATATCCAAAATATAATGCGGAAATCCGAAATTAACGGCAATGGCTCGCGCATCATTGATGCTGTCTAAACTGCAACAACCTGTTTCGCGCTTACTCCCTCCTGACGTTTCATAATCCCAGGTTTTCATGGTAATTCCTACCACTTCATAACCTTGCTCATGCAACATCATAGCAGCCACGGAACTGTCAATTCCTCCACTCATCGCTACTAATACTTTCCCGTGTTTGCTCATGATTAATTCTTAAGAAAAAATTATTTCTTCTTGTTTCCCGGTTTTTGTTCACCTGATTTAGGAGCAGGAGAATCTTTTACTTTATTTTTATCAAAGAAAGCATCTGTTGTTTTTTTATCAGCTAACTGACCATACTCGTATAATTCCTTCTCTGTAACCTTTCCTTCTTTGTCTTTATAAATCCAAGGACCGGTGCGCAAACCATTCTTGTAAAAGCCGGTTGCAGCGGGAATTCCGTTCGGATAAAAAAATGTCATCTTTCCCTCCTGCTTTCCGTTGATATAATTACCATCCGCTTTTACCTTAGTTCCATCATAATACTGTTTAAAAGCACCATTCTCCAATCCATCTTTAAAATTGCGTTCTTCCGCCGTTTTTCCATTTGGTAAATACACAAATTGCTTTCCATCCTTCTTACCATTCTTATAATTCTCTTTCGACATTAACACTCCCAAATCATCGTAATACGTCCAAATAGAATCCTTAATACTCTCACCCAAATATTTTCCTTTTGCCATTATTTTCCCATTTGGATGAAAGAGTTTAGCATAAGCGTATTTTCCATCCTTCTTATAATCCACCAAAGCCCGTACGCTATCCATTAAAGGATAATAGTATTTAAAAACACCTTGCGGCTTATCATCCTTAAACATCCCTTCATAAATCAACTTCTGCGTTTTCTCATCCATTTTTTTCCAATAGCCTTGCTTACGACCTTGCGCATCGGTGGTTTGTGCCATTAGCGCGCCGACAAAAATTAACAGTGTTAAGGTGAGTAGTTTTTTCATACTTACAATAATGCAAAGGTAATATAAAGTTACCGAAATAATACCGCAATAATTAACAATCTATATGAAATGACTGCTTGGCAAAATCCCCGGAATTGTAGGATTTCACATTATTGTTTATTTTTACTTTTAGCAATGTCGCTGATAAGCAAACAATTCATCTGAAACCTTGTTAAACAATTAAAAATAAAGGATTAAACCGTTTCACATGAGCTTGGCATCCGCTTTTATCCATTTCAAAAATCTTGTTAAAACTATGAAGTTAAACTCCATTATAATTGTTCTGCATCTGCTTGTTTTTAGCATTAAACCCATTCTCTCGCAAAACAACATGTTAAACTCTTCTGAAATCATTCAAGGTTTAAAAAAATTAAATACCATTGGCAGTGTATTGTACATTGCCGCGCACCCTGATGATGAGAACACACGTTTATTAGGTTATCTGGCCAATGAAAAAAAAGTAAGAACAGGTTATTTATCGCTTACACGCGGTGATGGCGGACAGAATTTAATTGGAAAAGAACAAGGCGAATTATTAGGTTTAATTCGAACACAGGAATTACTCGCGGCACGAAGAGTAGATGGCGCCGAACAGTTTTTCACGCGCGCTAATGATTTTGGCTATTCAAAAACACCGGAAGAGACATTTTCTTTCTGGAGTAAAGACAGCATTCTCGCAGATGTGGTGTTAACCATTCGCCGTTTTAAACCGGATGTTATCATTTGTCGTTTTCCTACCACAGGTGAAGGCGGTCACGGTCACCATACCGCTTCTGCAATACTCGCATTGGAAGCATTTGATGCGGCAGCCGACCCAAAACGTTTTCCTGAACAATTAACGCAAGTACAAACCTGGCAAGCAAAACGTATTTTCTGGAATACATTTAATTTCGGAAGCACTAACACGACTTCCCCCGATCAATTAAAAGTAGATGTTGGATTGTTTAATCCTCTACTAGGAAAAAGTTACGGTGAAATATCTGCCGAAAGTCGCTCTTGTCACAAAAGTCAGGGATTTGGTTCTGCCAAACAACGCGGCGCTAATATTGAATATTTTAAATTATTAAAAGGTGATAGTGTGAAGTCGGATGTACTGGAAGGCTTATCCTTAAGCTGGGGCCGCTTTAAAGGACTAGAAAAAATTGAATCACTCATCAATGATTGCATCACTAAGTTTAATCCGCAAAATCCGGAGAACAGCCTTAATGCGCTTATTGCTATTTACAAACAAATTTCTTCCTTACCGGAAAGCAATACCGAAATTTCTTATTGGAAAAAACAAAAACTAAAAGAAACAGAAACGCTCTTATTGGCTTGTTCAGGTTTATGGTTGGAAGCTTTTTCACCTGAATATATTGGAATTCCGGGACAAGAAGTAAATCTTACAGTTCAAGTGCTCAACCGAAATAAAAGCAATGTGAAGCTCACTAAAATTTCTTATTTAAACCAAAGCGATACAACCTGTCAGTTAGCTTTAAAAACAAACGACCTCTATACATTCAAACGAAAAGAAAAACTTCCTGAATCACTTCCCTACTCTAATCCATATTGGCTGAATGAAGATCACAGCATCGGATTTTATACGGTAAAAAACGAAAATTTAATCGGCAAGCCGGAAAACGAATCCTCAACCAAAATAACTTTTGGCATTACGATTGAAGATATATCGTTAACAATAGAAAGAAATCTAGTTCATAAATACACCGATCCCGTAAAAGGAGAAATTTACCGTCCCTTTGAAATACTACCACCCGTTACCGTAAACATTCAAGAGAAAGTTTTTGTGTTTACCGATACAAAACCAAAAACCATTTCTCTGACCATCAAAGCCAATACTGCAAATGTAAATGGTAAACTGGAATTAAAAGGTTCGGAGGGATGGAGTATTTCAATTGCTAATCCGGAATTCAAATTAGTCAATAAAGGCGATGAAGCCATTGTTGAAGCTACCGTTTCGGCGACAAAGAATGTAACTAACGGTTATTTAACAGCGGCTTTAATGGTGAATAACCAAAGCTATTCAAAAAGCATCAAACGTATCGAATACGATCACATTCCTTATCAATTTATTTTGAGCAATGCCAAAGCCGGATTAATTTATATTGATTTAAAAAAGACCGATGCTAACATTGCTTACATTCCCGGTGCGGGAGATGATGTAACTGCTTGCTTAAAGCAAATCGGCTATAATGTAACAGTGTTGTCCGATGAACTTTTAACGAATGAAAATCTTTCGAAGTACAGCGCGATTGTAACGGGCGTAAGAGCGTATAACACAAGTGAGCGATTACAGGTTCATTACAACAAACTAATGGATTACGTTAATAATGGCGGAAATCTGATTGTACAATACAACACCAATAACCGAATCGGTCCTGTTAAAGCGAAAATTGGTCCCTACCCCTTTACCATTTCACGCGACCGTGTAACGGATGAAAAAGCTGAAGTAAAATTCATCAATGAAAAGCACAGTGTTTTAAATACACCTAATAAAATTACTGCTAAGGATTTTGAAAACTGGATTCAGGAACGCGGAATATATTTCGCAACTGAACTTGATAAGCAGTATGAAACTATTTTGGCCATGAACGATGCCAATGAAAAACCGAGCGACGGCAGTTTAATCATTGCAAAACACGGCAAAGGAAATTTTGTGTATACAGGCTTGGCTTTCTTCCGTGAATTACCTGCGGGCATACCGGGCGCTTACCGATTGTTTGTGAATTTATTGAGCTTACCTCAAAACAAATAACATGAGCGAGCAAGAAGAAAAACCACCTATTTTAAAAACCTGGACCAATGTTTATGTATTAGTGATTGGTTCTTTAGTACTAATTATTTTTTCACTCTACCTCTTTACACAATCTTATAAATGAGTTTAATCGATTGGTTAGTTTTAAGCATCACACTTTTATCCATCATAGTTTATGGTGTATGGAAAAGTCGTGGGGCAAAAAACATCGATGGGTATTTACTGGCAGACAGACAACTTCCCTGGTACCATGTGGGTTTATCGGTAATGGCCACGCAAGCCAGCGCCATTACATTTTTATCGGCACCCGGACAAGGATACAGCGATGGCTTACGATTTGTGCAATTTTATTTTGGTTTACCTTTAGCTATGGTGGTGTTATGCATTACGTTTATTCCCATTTTTCATAAACTTAATGTTTTTACGGCGTACGAATATTTAGAAAAACGTTTCGATAATAAAACACGCACACTCACCGCCTTTTTATTTTTGTTACAGCGCGGATTATCAACGGGAATTACCATTTATGCGCCGGCCATTATTTTATCGACCATTTTAAACATCGACATAACTTACACCATTATCGCCAATGGATTTTTAGTAATCACCTATACCGTTTATGGCGGAACAAAAGCGGTGTCCTATACACAGTTTTTGCAAATGAGCATCATTTTTGCGGGATTGTTTTTAGCCGCATTCATGGTCGTGCATTTATTGCCGGATAACGTAAGTTTTGGCGATGCCTTAACCATTAGCGGAAAAATGGGAAAGTTAAACGCCATTGATACCACATTTGATTTAAACAACCGTTATAATATTTGGTCGGGAATTATTGGTGGATTCTTTCTGCAGCTCTCTTATTTCGGCACCGATCAATCACAAGTAGGTCGCTATTTAACCTGAAGTTCCATTACACCAAGTCGTTTGGGATTAGTAATGAACGGACTGATTAAAATCCCGATGCAGTTTTTTATTTTGCTCATTGGCGTATTAGTATTTGCTTTCTATCAATTTAATGACGCGCCGGTTTTCTTCAATAAAGTGGAAGCCAACCGCATTGAAAACAGCGAATACAAAAACGAATACCATGAACTTACGCAACAATATGCCAACGCGCATCAGGAAAAACAAAAAGAATTACATGTATTAGTTGAAGCCATCCACAGCAAAGATGAAAACGCCACAAATATAGCGGGATTAAAAGTGAAAGAAGCCGATCAAAAAACAATTGCCATTCGGAATGAAGTCACTAAGCTGATGGAAAAAAACAATCCGAAAGCCGATACCAACGATACGAATTACATCTTTCTCACCTTTGTAACGCAGCAGTTACCCGTAGGTATTGTTGGTTTACTCATCGCCATTATTTTTTTAGCCTCCATGGGATCAACTGCCAGCGGCTTAAATTCACTTGCTTCCACCACTGTGGTTGATTTTTACAAACGTCTCCATAAAAAAGAAGGCAGTGAACATTTGTATTTATCCGCCTCACGCATCGCCACAATTTTATGGGGCGTATTTTGCATAATTGTTGCGATTTACGCCAGTAAACTGGGGAATTTAATTGAAGCCGTGAATATTTTAGGATCCTTGTTTTACGGCACCATACTTGGTATTTTTCTTGTAGCATTTTACATGAAGCGTGTACAAGGTATCGCCGTGTTCTATGCCGCACTGTTGGCCGAAGCATTTATCATTTACGCCTGGCTTATGGATTTAACCGCTTTCTTATGGCTCAATGTGATAGGTTGCGCCTTAGTGATGGGCATTGCATTCATTCTTCAGATCATTCTCAATAAACGAACACAAATAAAAAATCCCGCTTAAGGGCGGGATTCTTTTTGAATTGTTTGAGATTATTTTTTACAATCTGCAATGATTTTTTCGGCTTGCTTTACATAAGCGTCATCCTGATCAGCAGCTGCTAATGTTTTAGCTTGCTCTGCAGTTACTGCTGCTCCTTTTAAATCTTTTGCTTTGTACTGGATTTTTGCTTTTAATAAAACCACCCAGTACGCCTTAGGATTGTTAGCAATCGCTTTATCAACCCACTCCCCTGCTAATTTTAAATCTTTATCGTTTTCATAGTAATAAGATGCAGCGGCAAAGTATGGACGATTATCCTTAATGATCGTGTTCTCAATCGTCTTCATGATTTTGCTGTCGATTTCAGCGGTTACCTTAAATGCTACGCGTGTTTTTTCCCACAC
>CAYQDP010000145.1:0-6893 GCA_964416235.1 uncultured Flavobacteriaceae bacterium
TTGTATAAATTATTTGGTATTTTTTAGAAAGGTCATCAAAGAATCGCAGCAAGTCAGCTTGTGCAGAGGCGTGAAGATTTAAACCCGGCTCATCTAGTAAAAGGATATAATCCGAACTTTGGTCTGCTTGTATTTTACTGAACCATATAATAAAGGAAAAGAACCAGTTAAATCCCTTACTTCTCCTGTCCAATGGCAATGTTATTTTGTGTCTCTGACTTTTAACTCGAATGTCTAGTATTTTTTCTTGATGTCCGGTGGCATTAGTAATGTTTTGAATTTTGAACTCAATGTCAAGATTTTTATTGGTTGACCAATATTTAAATATTTCCTTAGTTATTTTGTTAGATGATGCTTCTAGTAACGCTATAAATTTTTCGTATTCAGCTTCAGAAGAGTTAATAATATCTTGTGGTTTTATCCTTGCCAGTTCAAATAGTGCTTTAGAAGTTTTATCTTTTTCATTTGTCGGAGGTTCATTAATAAGCTTATTGATATTTATTTTTCCCCTTAATGGGTAATAATCATCAAAATACCAGAATTTTGGCATTTTAGCTTTAATAAACGTCTTTGCTATATATGATTCTACAGGATTAGACCACGCTGATGTTTGATAACCACCATCTAGTAACTTCTGTATTTCTCCCTTAAAAGCTGCTAAATCAACATCGCCTTCCGCTGCCGTAATATTTGCAATATCTCTAAAATTAGTAACCTTTCTGATCGATTCTTTAGTAGGTTCTGAAAGTGTATACTTGCCAAGTTTAAAATTTAGATAATTTTCTTGGCTTGCGGATATTCCGCCGAACTGATTTGTTTTGTCTTTGTATCTGCATGTATAGGTAAATTCCGTTGCTGTAAACACATCCTTGCCCATTTGGTCTTCTATCTGTTTGAGCAATTCAGGCGATATTTGAAACCTACATTTAATAATTTCATTATCTTCAGGACTATTCTGAAAATCAATTAGCTCGCTTCTGGGAAAGTCTTGAACCAAATCAAATTCAAAATCTTTATCTGTAGTAAAGTAATTGGTTTTTGCCAGTGCTGTCAAAAAGGAAGTTTTACCAGCTTCATTCATTCCAACTATTGTAGTAATTGAAGGGTTTATCTCGATTGTTTGCTTCTTTTGGATGCTTTTGTATTTGTCTACAGTGACTTGAATTAGTTTTATCATTGTCATATTTTCATTTTTAATATTTCTATTGTTTGTCAATGGCTGTACATAACTAGTATACAGTCGCCATAATTAATCATTTTCAAACATTCACAAACTCTCATTGCAGCTTTTCATTAAATTTAAATCATCCTCTCCCCCGGCTCAATTTCCTCACTCATTATTAGGCTTGTTTCCCTAATTGCTTAAAGTACCATTAGGTAAATAAATACTAAACACCGTACCTGTTTTTATTTTGCTTTCCATGGCTATGTGTCCGGCTAATTTTTTTACGCAGCGTTTTACGGTGTACAAACCCAAGCCGCTGCCCCCGCTAATGCTGCTGCCTTTAAAAAACATTTTAAATACATTGCGCTGCGCTTCTTCAGTCATGCCCATGCCATTGTCTTCTACGCTTATTCTCACGCCCCGCCCCTCACTCACAATTTTAATTTTTACAAAAGGGTTTTTCTTACTCTTGTCGCGGTAATGCACTGCGTTTTGTATGAGGTTGGTAAAAATGGTGCTGAGCAAAGTTTTGTCGGTATTAAAACTGCCTTCTACATCCACATACTTTTCAATTTTTACTTTGCTCATGCCTTCCGGTGAGGGATAATTGTAAATCACTTTATTGAGTACTTCTTCAAAATTGATGGGTTCGTGTTTTACATCGCCTTGTCGTATGCGTGTGGTCTCTACCAAACTGTTCACTACTTTGTCCATCAACTCAGTTTGTTGCTTTATTAAATTCAGGTAGTGCAGGGCTTTAGCGTCTTCCTTTAATTCATACTGCGCTACGTTTAATAAACCTAAGGCTGTAGTAATGGGTGAGCGCACATCGTGTGAGGCTTTGTAAATAAAAGTTTCTAAATCATCAATGGTTTCTACTAAGTCGGTAATTTCTTTGCTGGCTATGCACAAACCATCGCTTACCTGAAAGGCGCGCAAGCGTATGTAAATGCCGCCCAATTTAGGGTGTAGTTTTAATTGATCAATTTCGTAGGTACCGCCGTTTTCAATGATATTTTGGTAAATGGTGTAACGGCCGGAGGGTTTGCAGTCGGGAGAAATGACATTGATGTTTTTCCCTAAGGTCTCTTCTTTTTTGAGGCCGAGTGCTTCATAAAAAGCTTTGTTGGCATCTACTAAATTAAGGTACCTGTCATAAATGGAAATCAGCATATCTGAGTTTTCAAAAAACTCTACCCTGTATTGCTTATTTTTGAGTATGGGCTCCATTTGCGTGTTTGCCATCGAACTATTCATGCTGTACAATTAACTTCCTTTTAAAGATTTTAATGGATTTACAAATTGTGATTGGATGCTATAGGTATTGTCTACAATTTGTTTTACCATTTTATCTAGTTCATCGATAGATGTTTTAAGTCGTTTAAGCAGTTCACTATTTTTACTGTCGCCGGGATTTTCAAAATTGAACAGGTTGTATAATCCTAAAATATGTGCAATGGGTACTCTTACCTGATGCGATTGTAAAAACGCGATTTCATAAAGTCGTTCGTTTTGCGCTTTTAATTCGTTATAGGCATAAACGTTTTCAATGGAAACGGAAGTAATATCGGCGAGTGATTGTAACAGTTCAATTTCCTCCGGACTTGGCTCGTGTGGTTGAGCCCAATAATTACCGATGGCACCAATAGGGTCTATAGTGCGGATGGGTACCATTACTAAACTTTTTACGAAAGTGGGTTTATACGCTTCAATGGGTACACGTTCATCTTTATAAATATCTGGAATGATGGCTGTTTTTTTATTGAGCATGGTCCAACCGCTCACGCAGGATTCTAACGGAAAACGCTGACCTTTCCAAAGGGGAGTAATGGCGTCTTCGTTAGCGTAATAACATTTATCGTTATCCTTTAAAACAAAAGTGGCTCCATCGGCACCGGTAATTTGGCGGGCTGTATGTCGAACTATATCGGTTATGGTTTCAATATTGCGTGCCAGCGACAAGTGCTGCACCGCGTTAACCATTAATCGTACTTTTTTAATATCCATACTTGATAAGGTCGCTTAAATCCTTTTAAAAATCACTATATCAATAATAGTGATTTAGACCTTTCAAATTATGTGTTTTTTTACGTATTTCTTGTAGTCTCTTTTCTACATTTTTTTTATTTCCCCTCTAAAGGAGAGGTCGATAACAAAAAAAGCTGTTTCCTTACGAAACAGCTTTTGTAATACGCGGCTTAAAATCTACCCCTAAAAACCGCGCAATATTTTAAAAAAACAAAATCTTTATTTACATCTTAATGGCAATTATCTTTTTCACGAGTTGCGAAGCAGCTGTTTTTACTTCCACTACATACATACTTTCTTGCGCGTTTAATTCAAGAGTTTCGGTGGTGTTCATCACTTCACTTGTATGCGCTTGAATAATTTTTCCGCTTACATCATATACGGTAATGGTAGCCGTTGTGCTTTTCTGCATGTCGAATTTTACTTGCACCGCATTATCATAATAGTTTACATCTATATGTTCGTTTAATGTATTTTCAGCTATGCCGCTAAATCCGCTCACCACTACTGTTTTTTGTACGGTTTGACTGCAGGTGTTATCGCTTGCTGTTAATTCTACCAAATAAACGCCGCCGGCTGTATACGTATGTGCCGGATTTATTTGTGTACCGGTGTTCGATCCGTCGCCAAAATTCCATACTACATTGGTATAAGCTACGCTGTTGTTAGTGGTGTACAAAGTGGCGTTTGGTAAAAGCAATGTATCGGCATTGGTGCTGAAATCAGCAGTTAAATTGGATAAACTGTTTACGGTAAACACACTCGTATCGGTGCAGCTGTTGGCATCACTTACAATTAAGGTGTACACGCCCTTATACAAACTGCTGATAGTAGCTGTGCTTTGCATGTTACTCCATTGATAAGTATAAGGTGCTGTGCCACCACTTACCGCCGTTGCATTGATGAATCCGTTGTTGCTATAGTTACATTGTACCGAACCAACTATGGCATTTACTTGTAAGGTGGCGGGTACATTTATTTGTATACTATCGCTAAACGTGGGACAAAATGCAATGTTTCCTGTTAACTCGGCGGTATAATTTCCCGGCGTTAAATTTTTCAGTGAGTCTGTTCCGCTAATGGCATTGTGTGTGAATAAACTATTTCCTATAGCATTTTTAAGAACTAAATTCCAACTGCCCGCGCTTGGGGCTTGCACATAAATGGCGCCGTTACCCGAATAGCTGCAAGCGGGTTGCGCTACTGAATGATCGATGGCAGTCATGATATGCAATACAAACATGGGTGCTGTGGTGGTATCACTGATGGTGAATGAGTAGGAAGAACCTGCGATGAAATCTTCGAACACACCTGTGCTTAGGTCTTCAAGAAACATACACGTTTGCGCGGGTAAGTTTAATGCCGAATCACGAATGAGTACACATTTTCCGGCTACGCCTTGCTTTACTCTTAACGGAATAGCGTAAGTAGCTTTCCCGCATGCGTAATAATTGCTTTGAAAATCATTGCTATTATTAACGCACGCGATGTAAGGGTTCAGCGAGTTGGAGACTGTAGCTTTAAGCGCATCATAACTTGCATCGTAACCTGCGGTGGCGCCTGCGTTAAAACCGATGGTGGTGTTATCGGAGGTACCATTTCCAAAGAGCGTGAGTTTTATTTGTCCCGAAATATTAGCGGGAGTGTTGGCACTTGCGGCGGTTAAGAATCCTGTTACCAAAAGCGGCAGAAGGAATTTTTGAAAAACCGCATGCGTTATATGATTAAGATAATTGTACATGGTAGATTTTATTGGGGTTGCACTTAATGATCTTGATGATAAACGTTCTAAGTTATTAGGGAATGAGTATAAAGATCGTTTAATGTTATTGGTATACTCTTCGCTATAAGTAAAGAACGATTTTTTGTTATTGAATTCGATAACTGCAGCAGGGAAATCTTTAGCTTCAGGATCTAATACTGCGAATTCTGATTCAGTAATTAATTCGGCAGTGAATTCAAGTTGATAACGCCAATCGGAATAAGTGGTTTTATTTAAATTAGTGTTAAGGCTGATTAATTTAGGAGCGTAACCTTTTTTATATATTTTGATTGCGTAATATTTATCTTCATTTAAATAGAAAGTAAAATCTTTTTTGTCGTCGCAAGTAATTGTTTCAATTACTGTATTCCCTTCAATTAATTCAACTTGATAGAAGTTGGTTTGAGCGAACATTGGTTTTTTAATTTTTCCTGTTATTTCAAGGAGAGGTAATTTATGATACACATAAGAAGTAGTATCAGTTGGAATTGCCATTAAGCTGTTAAAAGACATAATCATTACTGTAACGATGATGCTTAAGATGTTTGATTTTGTTTTCATGGTTTTGTTTTTTTATTTGATACAAAGTAACGGCAGGAATTAAGCGTGCACAATTTCAAAACGTGTGCAAGATTACGGATGTAAGATTTTTGCGAAAGTTGTAAGAAATAAAAAACGCGCCGGAGGCGCGCTTATGAGAGGGAAAATGGTGTATTTATCAGAGTGGTAATGTAACCTTAAAAGATGAACCAATATCTAATTTACTTTCTACTTCAACTTTTCCGCCTAAGGCGTTGATTTGCGTTTTTACCATATAAAGTCCCATACCTTTACCTTCTACCGATAAATTAAAACGCTTATATAAACCAAATAGTTGTTCACCGTATTTCTCGAGGTCGATACCGGTTCCGTTATCTTTGAAGGTAATTATCACTTTATCGCCTTGTTTTTTTGATGTCACCAAAATTTCGGGTTTCACACCAAGACGAGCGTATTTTACAGCATTAGTAACTAAATTCACAAATAAGCTTTGTATATACGGACGTACAGAGGTTATTTCGCTTACTTCACTAAAATCATACTTAATAACTGCGCCCGACTGTTGAATCCTTTCGCTCATGCTATCAAGGGTACTTTGCATGATTTCATTTAAATCAAGTTTTGTTTTGTTTTTAATAATTACCTTCTTCAAGTTCAATATTTCATTGATATCCTTTACAAGGCTATCCATTTTATGTACTGAATCTTCAAGGCTAGTTAATATAAAGGATCTGTCTCTTTCGTTTAAATTAGATTTTAACAGCTCAGTAAAACCAATGAGTGTTGCTAATGGTGCATTCAAATTATGTGAAACGATATAAGTGAATTGTTCGAGGTCGCGATTGCGTTGTACCAATTCATTCATGAGTTCTTCTCTCTTGTCATCACTCGTAACAGCCGCAGATAAATTATTAATAACGCAGCCTAATCCATCTTTAAACGGATAGAAGAAGAAACAGAATAACGAAGAAAATTCAGGTAAGTAAACTTCGAAAGACACCGGCTTTTGTATTTTAAGACAGTAATCAAGTTCGCGTTTGCAATTATTTTCATTAATGGAGGGAATTAGATTCCATAATGTGTTATTGATGGCTACATTTTTAAGCGCATCCAATGCAGGAATTCCTCCTTGGTCGAATTCAATAATTTTGAATTGACCATTCAATAGCAGTTGTGCTGAAGTTTTTAAATTCACGTTTAGCGGGTGTTTCTACTATTTAACCCATACAAAAGATTAAATATTAGGTAACAATATTGCGGATTAATGGCTTTAAGTCCAAATCAAAATCTTACAAAAACTTGAAAAATCTTACATGTGTAAGTTTTTTTTCTTTAATAAAAGAACTGAAAGACAACAGATTAATATTTTTAACCTAACAAAAATCATCAAATCAGAAT
>CAYQDP010000146.1:0-6872 GCA_964416235.1 uncultured Flavobacteriaceae bacterium
GTATAAAAATAATCACTATGGCGGTATCCGAAAAGTTTATTGCTTTGATAATATTCCTCTTCACTCTGCGCTAATGCCGCTCTTAATTTGGCAATCATTTCATTTGAACTATAAGCCAAAATATTTCTAAATGCACTTTCTTCTATAAAACTATTCTCAAAACCGAAAGGCACAATGATTGACTTAAATCCAAAATAAATTCGTTCAAACATAATTGTTGAGAATTGCGCAATGGCAATTTCGCTTTGATCGAAAGCATCGGAAGTTCGAATTGATCTATCAACTATCGCGATTTTATCTCCCATAAACATTTTATAGTGTGCCTCAACCTTGCTTTGATATTTTAAATCCTTTTCCATCGGATGTAGAAATATCTGGAGTTTTAAATCTGAATGCGTATTTACGAATTCACACAAACTCTTTAGGAGTGCGTCTTCATTCTGCGCTTCATTCTTATCTAAATTTGTATTGCCAATTTCATCCCTCAACCAATTCCCACTTGAATAAAATCCTAAATTTCCGTTTTTCGAATTCTTAACTTTATTAAACCATTCCTTCTTTGCAATAAATATTTGCTCAGGCGCCCATTGCTTAACCTCCTTTACAAATATGGTTTCATTAAATTTTTTCACTTCATCTTCCTGGTACTTAAAACATAAACTCAAACTATCTGAAACAATTATTTTATTCCAGAACACCAAAGGAACCTCAGAAGTAATTTTATTTACAATTACAGCAAATTTCATTGTGATAAAGGCACAAATATTAGCGTCCCTTTCATAAATACTGAAGTAATGTAACTTCTGAATATTATTACGATTTAGTATTTCATTCAACGCACTACACTCCAGAATTTCATATACCATTAATGGGAACTTAGATTTATCTCTCGAAATTACCGACAGAATAAAAAGTGGAAATACAACTAGAAATAAATAAATGATAAAAAACAACTTCAGTAACGGACTTGCTCCGGAAATTAAATCCTCCTTCGATAAAAACAACCTTGATTTTTCTGAATCCATTTTATTAACGTAATTCAGACGAATTTCTTTGCTACCGGCGTTAGAATCCAAAATAGCCTCCTCGTGGCCAGCCACGTTCATTTTTGGTTTTGAGTTTAATATTAAACCCATCAAACGCTTGATGATGCGTAATGCAATAAACCAATCTTTCCTCGACGATGCAGGTAATCTTAAACTTGGATTATGTAATGAAAGCCCGCAGTAATAAAGTTTAGGATATACGTTTTTTAATTTAAAAAGATGGCTTAAATATGCCATCTTGAAATAAAAAGCTGTTATGAAAAGATAATGTGGCACTAGGCTATATCGGAAAAAGAAAGAGGATTTCCTCTTTTTAAATCACGCTTACTTGTTAATCCTATAATTTCATCCCAATATTTTGGCGCTAAACCATTTCCTGGTCTTATGATCTTGAGATTTTCTTCGGAAAATTTATCACCTGCTTTTATATCCTCAGCTACATAAATTGAACGTTTAAAAAATACACTCTTTTCTTCTGCCTTCTGTACACCATATTTAATTTCGCCCAAGGCAAGAAATGCCCTTTCCGTTTCAATTACTAAGGATTTTAATTCTTCTGGTTCCAATGAAAAAGCCGAATCAACACCGCCATCCGCTCTTCTTAAAGTAAAGTGTTTTTCAATGACGCGAGCTCCCAAAGCAACAGCAGCAACGGAAGCTCCAATGCCCATTGTATGATCGGACAAACCAACGATGCAATCATATAAATTCGCAAGATGCGGTATCGTTTTTAAATTTGTATTCTCCGGTGTTGCAGGATAGGTACTGGTGCACTTTAGTAAAACAAAATTTTCACAGCCTTCATTTTTTAAAGTCCGAACAGCTTCATCAATATCGGCAATATTAGAAACGCCGGTAGAGATAATAACCGGCTTACCTGTCTTGGCAACCCTTCTTATTAAAGGTAAATGCGTATTT
This sequence comes from uncultured Flavobacteriaceae bacterium, assembly GCA_964416235.1. Taxonomy (GTDB): domain Bacteria; phylum Bacteroidota; class Bacteroidia; order B-17B0; family Aurantibacillaceae; genus JAHEYG01. The sequence goes on from CAYQDP010000146.1 coordinate 1,965, forward strand.
TCAAAAGAGGCAATTTTATAAGCGGGCACATTTAAATCTTCAAGAAAATCAACAGCCGATTCGTCAAATGGAGAACTAAATGCTATTAATCCCAATTCTTTTGCTTTATCAAAAATAGGTTTATGCCATTCCCACGGAGTATATGCTTCCTTATATAAATCATGAAGCTCTTTACCATCCCATAATGAGTTTTTGTCATTAATAGTATAAGCACCCTTCATGGTAATAGTATCGGCTGTATAAGTTTGCAATTTTATTGCATGCGCTCCCGAATCTGCTGCCGCCTGTACTATTGCCAATGCTCTTTCCAAAGATTGATTATGATTACCACTCATCTCTGCAATAATGAAAGGCTTTGTATTATACCCAATCTCAAAATGTCCTATGTTGAAATTTTTACTCATACTTATTTTCTTATTAGTTTATATGATGGCGAATCAGAGATTAAAACATCTTCCACAAATGTAAATCCAGCTTTCAAGAAGGCCTTGTAGGAAGCTAAATTATCCTTCTTAATATACGCTGTTATTTTTTGTCCATTATGTTTATTCAGATAATCGGCACTTGCCTTCTCTAAAAGTAACGGCGCTAAGCCCAAACCTCTAAAAGCTTCATCGAGAGAAATGCCAATTATGACTTCATTACTTGAATCCTCAATCCGAACTTGTCCGAGAGGCTTATAATTATACTCAAAGAAGTAGAATTGACATGCCGCATTATTTAATCTTTTTTTAAACCATGCTACATGATTGTCATAATTAATTTGAGTTGTATTAAAAGAATTTCTTCTCACTTCTTCATCGTTCGCCCAACGAAAATATGTATCTACATCATTTTCATTTGCCTTTCTCATTCTGATTTCGTTCTTATCAATTAACATGATTCAAACCCTTTACAATATTTAATATCCTCTCGCCAGACTTACCATCAATGTAGCCATTCAACGTTTCGCTCTTTTTAAGTAATGAATTATAGTTCGCTGTTATTGAGTTCCTAATTTCATCGGCGCTAGTCGTAATCAAATTACCGAGGCTATAAACAAGCTGATTACTATCGGCCCATTTATAAATATTCACTTGATTGTCGGCACTGTATCCACAAAAACATGGAACGCCCAAACTCAACAATTCGAAAAACGTATTACTTGCCGGAATAATTGCTGCTTTACAATTATTCATCAAATCGTATGTTTGTTGCTCATTTAAATTACTGTGAATTTTGATTTGACTTGACTCAGCAGCAGCCTGCGATAAACTTTCCTTGAATCTATACGCTGCTCCTATTAATACATCTATGCGAGAAAATAAACCACTTTCTAAAACCGCTATGACTGCTTTTAACGTGATATTGTTAGCATCACCACCACCCATGCTTATTAATATGGAATTTTCTTTTTGACGACTAGAAAAATCGACTGCTCTATGTTTCAGAAATTTTTGTCGCAATATTATATAATCGATTCCGGAAAATATTTTCGTATAATCCTGCCTAATATATTTAGTCGTATCTATTCCGGGTGTGTGATTTATTACTACATCGGCGTGCATATCGAATGATACTAGATCATCAATATATATAAGCTTAAATCCGGCCCCTTTAATTGACTTCTGATATTCTGTATTAAAATTATAACCATCAGCTATAATGATTGTACCGGCGTTAAAATTTTGTTGTAACCACTTCGCTTCATTAAATAATTCAAGCCCCTCCGGAATTTCCACAACAGAATAGACTTGAGGGACTACATTCTGAATAGTCGTCTTGTCTTTGGATACAAAAACACCTTTAAAAACATCTGCTATCATATCTGCTATAGCAATACATCTGTATACATGACCAAGTCCGGTAACTGTATTGCCATCACACCTAAATATGACAATTGGCTTATTCACTACAAATATTTCCTAAATACGGGTTTCGCAGCTTTACCTACCAAATATTTTTCATGCCCCTCTTCTAATGCCTTCGCATAGGTGTTAAGACTTGTATCGAATGCCTCCGCGAAATATTTCACATCCTCTTCCGAATGTGAGAAGCAAGGAGTAAAAGCGCCTTGAAATAAAATACCGTTTTTTATCATCTCTTGCATTGCAAGCGTTCTGTACTCTGAACTGATTTCTCCACTCTTATTACGAAACATAAAAATTGACATCCAATCGTCACCAATAATCTCTACATTGTTTTGTAAATTTTTATCGGCAATTATCTTTTTGCATGCTTTTATTAATAAATTACCAATAGCATGATTGTGCTTTAATACATTTTTATTTATGAATTCATTAATTGTTGCAATGCCTGCAGCTATCGAATGTGTTTCACCTCCATGTGTTGTGGAAGTAAGAAAAACTTTTTCTTCACCTTCATTAATAATTCCGCCGAGGCCCATGACTTCTTTGGTACCTGTCATGGCTGAAAATGAAAATCCATTGGCAATTCCCTTTCCCCATGTCGCCATATCGGGCTTCACATTATATTTTTTTATTGAGCCTGGAAAATCTGTTTTAAAACCTGTAATCATTTCATCTAAAATGTAGAGTGCTCCATTCTTATGAGCAAGATCAATTGCACTTTGAATGTAATTTTCAGGTAATGGTGTCCATTTCTCAGGCTCTGAAATAACACAAGCGATTTGATTCGGGTATTTATCAAATAATTCTTTTAAAGATTGTAAGTCATCCGATTTATAGGTTACCGACAAAGCCGATATTTCTTCGGGTACACCCCTATTGCACGCTGTTTTACCTATAAACCAATCATCATAAGAATAAAACGGATGATCGCCAGGAAATGCTACTAATTTTCTTCCTGTATACGCTCTTGCTAATTTTACGGCAGCAGTTGTTACAATAGAACCATTCTTCGCATACTTTATCATATCATGACATGGAACTAACGATAAAAATTTTTCTGCCATCTCCATTTCAATGTATGAAGGCCTTTGAAAATTTACACCTTTATCTAATTCCCTTCGTACAGCCTCTAAAACCGGTTCATAAGCATGACCTAAGCTCACTGATGTTAAACCCATCGAACAATCTAAGAGCTTATTTCCATCAATATCCCAAACGTATGCTCCTTTACCGTGACTAATTGCCGCCGGACTTAATTCAGGAAATTGATCATCGCCTTTACTATACGTGTGCGCACCACCAGGAATTAACTGATGTATTTTGGAGCGATAGATATTTGAATTTTTAAAATTAGTTATCATTAGTGATAAGGTTTAATGTAATTTTCGTCGGTAATGTTATGAACTAAATTTCTTAACTGAGGATTTTTATCGAGGTATGATATTAATTCTTTGTAAGGAATGTATTTGTCGTCACCATTAAAATGTCTGATAATTTTTCGGCACAAAATTAAATCCTCCGGAAAATCAATGGTTAATCGGTAATCCGGACGTTGCCATTCCTTTTCAATTTGTAAAATATTCTTTTTAAATATTTCGGGATGCTCATTGATGTAAAGCGTCACCAATTCACTACGATGCTTATACTCTCCTTCTTGTTGCGAACGTTTTAATGCACTTAGTTTGATTAATTCAAACAAAACACCATCCGGTAAATTCCCGTAGGTAGTGTAATCTGCATTAATTGTAACATGTGAAGCAATTGCCTCAGGTAAACCTTCTAAATAACCAAATGGAGATTCTGTAGTTACTCTGTAAACTGTATCTCCTCCGGCTAATTCACAAGCCCTTATCAATCTTAATAGCACATTTCTGTCGTCACCCAAAACATATTTTAAGCCATGCTTTTCAGCAATATCAATAAAAGCTTCATTTCCTCTCGCTTCGCTAATAGCTAAAACGATGTCGCTGATTTCCGGACGTTGCTTTAAATTATTTATAATATACTCAACTACAGTAAAGTTTTCCAGTAATTGCAAAGGCTTACCGTATAAACGGCGACTATTATTTCGGCAAGCTAAAGTGGCGACAATCTTCATCCTATATATTCCTTTCTAATTATTTTATTCTTTTCTATTGGTTGTTTCACCTTCTTACCAATTATTTCTTCAAGATCAAGTAATTCAGTATACTCTTCACCAGTTCTTAACATGACTATATGTTCTTCACCAATCACAACTCCTTCTTTCAAGTTTTCTGCCGCCAGAATCACTTTCTTAGAACTCTTACGGTAATTCTTCTCGCGATCCGTTAAGTCAAATTTATTACTGTGTGGATTCGGAAAACTTTCTGTATCTCTGATCATTTTTACCATTTGTTTAAACTCATCAGGATTTAATGCTGAAATATAGTCCTCCAGTTGAAGTGTATCTCGCTCAATAGTTAAATGTTTCTCGATGTAATCGGCACCCATTAAAACTGCCATTGAAGGCAATGATATAGTAAGTGGGTTTGTTACCTCAATATGATCGGCATACCCAACCTTCACGTTTAACTTGCTTTTTATTATTGCTAGTTTATTAAGTTCAATATCTTCAATTAAATTCGGCTCAGCCTGAAAACCGGACATAATCACAATTTCATTTTTTCCCAGATATTTTACCGCCTTTTCAATCTCTTCGAGTGTACTTCCACCTACACCAACTACTATTTTTATGCCTTTATCCTTTAACTCATTTAATAGTCTGTAGTTCTTCAAATCTGTAGAGTGAATTTTTATGCCGCCTATTTTAGAATTAAGCATCCACTCCAATGTTCTTGTTCCAAAAATATCGGCATAAAACTCAATGCCAATTTCATTACATAGGTCGATAATTTTCTTCCATTCGCTCGGTGCAATGTACAGTGATTTAAATAAATCGTAATACTTATAATTTGGGAGGCAAAGTTCCTCTGCTTCAAAAATCTGAAACTTTACACCGTCTGCTCCACATTGCTTTGCAAGCTTAACAAATCGTTCGCACAGCTTTATATCACCTTCGTAGCCTTGCGCAATTTCC
>CAYQDP010000147.1:0-6413 GCA_964416235.1 uncultured Flavobacteriaceae bacterium
ATTATTGACGATTCTAAAACGGCAGAATTAAGCAGCAGCATTGAGAAAATCAACGCGCTGGATCCGTATTGCTTTAAAGAATATTCTAAATATGTTTTGGAAAACACAGGTTTATCCGATAAAGGCGGCGCCGGTTTAGGTCTCATTGAAATGGCGCGTAAGTCGGGGAACAAACTGTTATATCATTTCCGCAAGCTAAAAGATAACTCTTCTTTTTTCTACTTCAACACAAAAGTTCATTCCGAAAAAAGTACAGCTGAATTAAATAACAGTCCTGATAACATAATGCGTTTGCATGATTTTACCAAGGAACATAAAATCAATTTAATTTATCAGGGTGTATTTACGCATGAGAATTTAAAGAGTCTTCTCACCATGACCGAAGGCAGCGTAAGTAAAAATGATGATCTTGCATTTAAAAGGAAAACAGTAAATGTGATGGTAGAGTTATTACAAAACATTTGTAATCATGCTTCCTCTCCTAATAAAGATGCACTCGGAAAACATGGTATTTTAATTGTGTCCAGCAACGATAAAGGCTGTTGCATCTCTTCAGGTAACTACATTGAGAATTCAGAAGTAAATTCTCTGAAACAAAAAATTGATTTGGTTAATTCACTCAACGATTCACGACTTGAAGATTTATATTCTGAAACTATTGTAAAAGAACAGGAATCCGGACAAAAGGGAGCGGGACTCGGCTTCATTGATATTAAAATGAAAAGTGGTAATAATATAGATTACACCATTGTGAGTTGTGCTAATTCCTATTCCTTTTTATCCATTAATGCTTTTATTGCTTTTTAAATGGAAGATGCTATTGAAATAAAGGCAACTGAAGATACACCTGGGATTACTCTGCATAAAGCTAGCGGACTTATTAGTATTAGTGGAAAATCTTTACCTGAAGATTCTTCTACTTTCTATCAACCGGTCATTGAATGGTTGAGTTTGTATTTAAAAAACGCACCATCAAGTACAACTGCTGAATTTAAACTGGAATATTTCAATACTTCTTCCTCTAAACAAATCTTCAAAATAATTTCGCTCTTAAAGGAATTATCGAAAACTAACTCGGTGGCCATTAAATGGTATTTTGATAAAGGCGATAAGGATATGCAATTATCCGGCGAGCGTTTTTCAAAACTCTGCCAAATGCCTATTGAAACTATTCAGAATTAAATAATAAATCCGGCAACTAAAACATCATCTGTTTGATGACGTTGACCTTTCCAGCTTTCCAATTTTTCTTTCAATATCTTCTGTGGTTGATCGTTCACAAAATCTATTTGTGTAATCAGATTCTCGAAATTAGAAACCAGAAACTTCGAATTATTGTTTCCTCCAAACTGATCGTAATACCCATCTGTACTCATGATGACCGCATCGCCTTCATTCAATAATTCTGTTTTTGTTTGAAACATTTTTCCGGAAGAACCAAGTCCTCCGCCAATGGAGAAAATATCACCTTTCAATTCTTTGGCAACGCCATTGCTCTTAATATAAATACTTAAGTTGGCAGAGGCATAATGTAATTCCGTTTTCTTCTTATCATCAATGCAACACACGCAAATATCCATACCGTCATCTTGCTCCATGATGTCAACTCCGCTCTGACGTAATGCCTTTATCACGCCTTCGTTAAGGTGAAATAAAATTTCAGCTGGATCTAAAATGTTTTTTTGATTCACAATTTCGTTTAGCAAAGTGTTTCCAATCATGCTCATCAAGGCACCGGGAACACCATGGCCGGTACAATCCGCCACAGCGAAAAATGATTTGTTATTGTGATACGTAAACCAATAAAAATCTCCGCTCACAATATCTTTCGGACTATAATAAATGAAATGATTCTTTAAATGTGCTTTTATAGCTTCCTGCGGTGGAAGTATCGCGGTTTGAATTCGCTTTGCGTAATTAATACTATCCGTTATCTGATTGTTTTTAATCTCTATTTTTTGATACGCGCGTGCTAATTCAACATTCGCTTTTCTCTTAATGTTATAGCGATTAAATAACAACAATGCTACAACTACCAGTAGCGCTAAACCACCAATTAAAGTAATGAGCGCAGTGCGTTGCCTGTTAACACGCATGGATTGCATTTCATTCTCATTGCTTAAAGACTTTATCTCTTTGTCCTTTTCATTTGACTCATACAATGCTTGCATTTGTTCCATAGCGCTTGTGTTTCTTTCATTTACAAGTGAGTCTTTGGTTTGATTATATATTTTCATATACTGCATCGCTCCTGCATAATCTCCCTGTTTCTCTAAAGCTTCGGCCAACAAATAGGATGTTTCCATAATGGAACCTTTGTTTTTTATTTGCAGACTCATATCCATAGCCCGCTTAAATAATTTCATAGCCTCCCTGCACTTTCCCGTTTCACATAAAATCTGACCGATACTTGAAAAAACTTTTATTTGCCTATCGTTTGCTCCCGAACCCTTGTATGCATCCATTCTGTCTTTAAAGTATGTCATAGCCTTTTCGAAATCTTCAGGCCTTCTTTGTTTTAACGCTTTTTTCAGATAGAGATCTCCCAAATTAATTGTTACCATGTCCAATCCCCCTGCGCCTTCAGGAATTGCTGAAAATATTTTATACGCTTTGTTTAAGTACTCTAATGCCAAATCAAATTTCTCCTGATACATGTACACAATAGCAATGTTGTTATACGAATTACTCAATTGAGATGTATCACTTTTTCTTCTTAATTCGATGCACTTTAAATGATATTCTGTTGCTCTTTCATAATAATTTTTATCTAATGTTAACTCGCCTTTACTCGCGTAAGCATTAGCAATATTGTTATAACAATTAGCAATTCCTTCTGTATCATTCAATTTTTCGAAAACGGCTGATGACTCAATGTAATACTCCAAAGCTTTATCAAAATAATTTAAGCGATGATAAAGGGTGCCTAGTTTACGTTTACATAACGCCTGCCACTTTTCGTCTTTGAGATTCTCGCAATATTGTCGCATCTCAGAAATAATCTGAAGGGCTTCTCCAGGTTTATTGAGTTTACTAAATGCTAGTCCGGTATAAGCCATGATTTTTAAAGAATCGTTTTGAGTAGTCGCAATTAGATTCTGAATCGAATCTTGCGGTGAGCCTCCTCGCAATGTGATACTAACTGCAAAAAACAGAAATAAAAAATACCGAATAACTTTCATATTACTATTTTAAATTTTTATTCCAACTATACAAACGTCGTCAACTTGCTCTAATGCTCCCTTCCAGGCCTCAAATGCGTTGCTTAATTTCTCCTTCTGTTCAGAAGCAGGCATTGTACTTACATTTAAAATTACCTCTTGCAGTTGCTTGTATTTAAATTTCTTTCCCTTTGGTCCACCAAACTGATCGGCATAACCGTCTGTAATTAGATATAAAGTATCACCCTTTTGTAAACTCAATTCGTGCATAGCAAAAGGAATGGTATCGTCGTGTGATTTACCCACAGGCATTTTATTTGTTTCAGATACTATTACTTCTCCATTTCGCACCAAATAAAATGAATTGTTTGCACAAGCATATTTTAGTTTGTTTGCTTTAAAATCAAAAGCACACAGAATACAATCCATGCCGTCTTTACTTTCATCACCTCCTTCGGGATTCAACGAACGAATGATGTCTTTACGTGCCTCATTTAATATTTTATCGGGCTCTGAAATGTTTCTTTCAATAATAATTTCATTTAAAATGGAAATGTTTAGCAAGCTCATGAAAGCACCCGGTACGCCATGTCCGGTACAATCTGCTACCACTAAATAAAACACTCCTTTGTTTTCTAATCCCCAATAAAAATCGCCGCTTACTATATCTTTTGGTTTATATAATACAAAAAAATCAGAAAGGTGTTTTTTTAAATACAAATCACTCGTTAATAAAGCACTTTGAATTCGCTTCGCGTAACTAATAGAAGATAAAATTTCGGTATTCTTTTGCTCTACTAATTCCTTTTGCTTGGAGATGATGTCGTTTGCTTTTTTCTTCTGGCGGTATTCTTTAAACACAAAGGCTACTAAAAACAATACCACAATTAAGGCTACAACAACAGCCATAATTACTTTATTCTGCGCCTCAATTTTTGCTTTGGAAATCGCGTCACGATTCCTCTGCTCTTGTTGTTGTAATTTTTTTTGCTGCTTTAATTCGTTTTCAAATTCAGTCTTTAAAACTTCGCTTCTTAGTTTTTCAATCGACGTCGAATCTTTTAACAGAAGGTAGTCCTTTAAATAGTCTAAGGCTTCTTTATAATCATTTTTGTTTTCCGCAACTTCCGATAGCTGTCTGATCAATTCCATTTTACTGGAGCTGATTCCGGTTCGCTCGGAAATTTCCATTGCCTTATTGAAATTCTCACCTGCTTTTACATAATCCTTCTTTTGCAAATAGGCCGCGCCTAATTGTTCGTAATTGAAAATATGACCCGGACCTTCATCATATCTGCTTACATAACCTAAGGATTTATTAAAATACAAAATGGCGGAATCAGGAATTTGGGTTTCCAAAAAATTAACTCCCATGTTGTGTGTAGCCATGGCCATCAGCATCGAATCGCCATTTACTTTTCCGGCAACAAACGCCCTTCGCAAATACACATTCGAACTCGGAATTTGTTTTAGCTTCTGATAAATCGTGCCGATGTTATTAGACAGAATTCCTAATTTACTTTCGTATTTATTGGCCGTATAAATTTTATGTGCCTTAAAATAATAGGAAAGTGCAATTTTAAACTCGTCTAATCCTGCGTAAATCGCACCAATGTTTACATAGCCACCTGCCACACCAACCTGATTGTTTATCCGCTCATACGTTTCAATGGAACGCGTATAAAAATAAATGGCTTCTTTGGAGCGGGATAATTCACGATTTAAAGCACCCTTAAAATTATAGGCATTACCAAGGATGTTGTCGTCACCTTTTTCATTCGCATAAGCCAATAAGGAGTCAATTACTAATTCTGCCTGAGCAAAATTCGAATTATCCAAACATGATGAAGCACGATCGCTCATTGCTTCTGCTTTTGAATCTTTTTGTGCAAGCGAAGAAAAATTAAGGCAAAGGCTAAATACAAATAGCCAGGCGGCTATACATGAATTTTTGAGATTATGGTTATAAAAAAAGGAAGCCATGCCAGCTTCCTAAATTTCAGAAAATATTCTTTAATAACCTAATATCGGTCCGAGCCATTTTTCGGTTTCGTCAAAGCTCATTCCTTTACGCTTAGCATAATCTTCAACCTGCTCTTTGGTTATTTTTCCGACACCAAAATAACTTGCATTTTTATTGGAAATATACAATCCGCTTACGGCAGCTGTAGGTACCATTGCTAAACTATCGGTAAGCGTAATACCGGTTGTTTTCTCCACATCCAATAATTTCCAAATAGTCCATTTCTCCGTGTGATCCGGCTGTGCAGGATAACCCGGTGCCGGACGAATACCGGCATATTCTTCCTTAATCAACTGCTCGTTGCTTAAATTTTCATTTTTACTGTAAGCCCAAATTTCGGTACGCACCTTTTTATGTAACAACTCTGCAAATGCTTCAGCCAAGCGATCAGCAATTGCTTTTAGCATAATAGCACTGTAATCATCATGATCTTTTTCGAAACGCTTCACGTGTTCATCAATTCCGATGCCTGCTGTTAAAGCAAATGCTCCGATATAATCTGTTTTATTGCTTTCTTTCGGAGCTACATAATCTGACAACGCAATATTGTATTGGCCGGCCGGCTTTTTGGTTTGCTGACGAATAGAATGGAAAACAGCTTTTACTGACTTTCCATCTTCGCTTCTTACCTCTACGTCATCCTGATTAATTGTATTGGCCGGGTAAATTCCTATAACCGCATTGGCACTTAACCATTTTTCATCAATCACCTTTTTTAACATCGCTTGCGCGTCTGCAAATAATTTTTTCGCTTCGGCTCCACGTTCTTTATCTTCCAGAATTTTCGGATAAGAACCTTTCATTTCCCAGCTATGGAAAAAGGGCGTCCAATCGATATACTCTGCGATCTCTTTTAAACTATAATCCGTAAACACTTTGTTGCCCAAAAACGCTGGCTTCGTAATGTCTTCTTTGGTCCAATCGATATTAAATTTATTTGCGCGCGCTTCGGCCATGCTGATGAATTTATTTTGCCCTTGAGCATTCTTGTTTTGCTCACGCACACGTTCGTAATCTTTGGCAATTTCCGCCGCGAAATTCTCTTTTAAATCTTTACTGATTAAATTCTGTACCACCGGTATACTCTTACTCGCATCATTAACGTGCACAACCGGCTGAGAATAATGAGGTGAAATTTTCACAGCTGTATGAACCTTAGAAGTTGTAGCGCCTCCGATTAATAAAGGAATATTAAATCCTTGTCTTTCCATCTCTTTTGCCACATGCAC
>CAYQDP010000147.1:6423-6837 GCA_964416235.1 uncultured Flavobacteriaceae bacterium
GCACCATTTCATCTAACGACGGCGTAATTAATCCGCTTAATCCGATGATATCTACATTTTCTTTTCTTGCGGTTTCCAGAATTTTTTCAGCAGGCACCATTACCCCTAAGTCAATAATTTCAAAATTATTGCAAGCCATCACAACACCTACGATGTTTTTTCCAATATCGTGTACATCACCCTTCACCGTTGCTAATAACACTTTACCATTGTTTTTTTGTGCTTCTCCACTGGCTTTCTTTTCTTCCTCTAAAAATGGTAATAAATAGGCTACGGCTTTTTTCATCACACGTGCGCTCTTTACAACTTGCGGCAAAAACATTTTTCCGCTTCCAAATAAATCACCAACCACATTCATACCATCCATTAAAGGTCCTTCGATAATGGATAAAGTTTTTGGATAATGCTGACGAC
>CAYQDP010000148.1:0-6827 GCA_964416235.1 uncultured Flavobacteriaceae bacterium
CGGTTGCTTCACCGCTACTTTGTCGCCGGTTTTTACAGACACATCCCCCAAATTTGAATACACGCTTAAATACTCTCCGTGGCGAATGATAACCAGTTTTCCTCCGGTTGGAGATACTGCAATTCCTGTAACTTCTCCCGCAAAAACCGCTCGAGCCTGAGCTCCCATGGAAGAACAAATTTCAACACCGTTATTAAACATCATGAAGCCTTTAATAGCAGGATGCTCGTGCTCTCCATATTGCTCGCAGATGTAACCTTTAGTTACCGGCCATGGTAATTTTCCTCTGTTGTTTGCAAAATCATTACTTAACTCAACAGCTTCATCGCTCAGCTCAGGTATTGTAGCGTCTTTCTTCACTTCTTTTACTTCCTTCACCTCGGTCTTCTCTTCTTTTACGTTTTTTGGTTTTACCGCTTTCTTTTCAGCAGCCTTTTTCGCAGCAGCAACAGCTGCGGCTTCTTTCGCAGCCTCTTCAGCTTTACGCTTAATTTCAGCTTCAATTAAACGTTTAATGGCTAACTGTAAATTCTCCGCGTCACGCTTTTTCTTTTGTAACTCCTCTTTTAGTTGTCTTTCCTTTTTCTGCAATTCGGTTAATACAATTTCCTGCCCTTCTCTTTCCTTTGTAAGATTGCCTTTTTCCTCCTCTTCATTTCCTAAGAGCAAATCCTTTTCATGCTTTTTGGATTTCAATTCCTCGATTTTCTCATTCAGTATTTTTTGTGCTTCTACAATTTCATTAGCTTGTTTCTTTCTGAATTGAGAATATTGCTGAAAATATTTTAATCGCATGTAAGCCTGATTGAAATCTCCTGAGGCAAAAATGAATACCAAGCGACTATAAGAATCCCTGTTGCGTTGCGCAAAATAAATCATACGCGCATACTCATCCTTTAATCGCTTTAAGTTTTCCTGAAGTTTGGTAATCTCTCTTTCGTTTTGTTTGATCTCTTTGTTGAGTTGTTGAATTTCAGCAACGATAGTTCCTATTAACTCTTCGCGAATGCTAATCTTCTTATTAATCGCAACCAATTGATTCAGGGAAGTTTTTTTACTCGCCTTTGTTTCGCTTAACAACGAATTTATCTCATTGATTTCTTCGTTAAGCTTTTTCTTTTTGTTTTCTAGCGATTGCTTACTTTGAGTAGGAGCCTTTTGAGAAAAAACCGTATTTGTAAGTCCTAAACATAAAAAAACTAATATCGCATAAATGCAATTACTCGGCTTTTTTAATTGGCATAGGCTCATACTTTGCTGGAATATTTAAAGTGAGCCTTTGGGGCTCATTTTTCTCGATACGAACATAATCAATTTTAAGGTTGACTTTCTTCTCTGCCACTATATCAATATTAACATGGCGTGGTGCATAAACCGAATCGGTAGCAGCCGGGTATTTCTCATAATTTGCAATAAAAATCCGGTTCGTCTCCACATCAACAAATTCATTTTTATTGATTTTAAATGTTAATGGATCTAGGGTCATAGTTTGGAGCGACTTTTTAGGCTCCTTTTGCCCTTGTTCAATCCTTTTTAATTTAAACTTTCGCTCTGTACTTAACGCATAACGGCAATTTTGTCGATCGGTTACAGGCTTTAACTTTAAATCATCATCATCAAATTCGGCGCTGTTACCAAATAACACAGCTTGCAATAAATCAAAGTCCAAATCGGCGTGTAATAATTCGTTAATGTAATTATAGTCCCCTTTAAAATATTGCTTACGGGGATAAATTACCATCTTAACAGAATCTTTTGTAATAAGAATTTTTGCCACTTCAACGCCCAAAATGTATTGAATGGAAACCAACATCGCGCTGTCCTTACGGATGCGTACCTTAATATCAAAACTCTCTTCTTTTCCATCAATATTTGCGTCAACATTAGCTTTTGCATATACCCAGTCAAAACTAAACTCGTTTTCGTGAATGTGTTTGATTAATGTTTTGGCACTTTTAAAATCGAGTTTACATCGCTCGTTCACTGTATCCTTAATAACAGCAACTTCTTCCTTTTGCTTCTTTGCTTTTTTACGTGATTTACAACTCGTGCCAATTAATATGAGCATTAAAACCAAGGTTAACGGATATGAAACAACTCCTCTAATCATTTATTTTCTTATCGTTAATTTTCTTTTGCAACTCATCCGACTTAGCGCCGTTTTCCTGAGCCAACTTCCAGTATTTAATAGCTTCGTCAACTTTATTTAGGCGGAACAAAACATCGCCATAATGTTCCAAAATGCCGGGGCGCTTTGAACCCAATTTTATGGCCAACGATAGCCATTCTTCCGACTCCTTATATTTTTTTTGCTGATATAAAATCCAGGCATATGTGTCAATAAAACTTGGATTGTTCGGTGAAATCTGATTGCTTCTCTTCGACAAAGCCTCTGCTCTTTCCAATTTCTCTTTGCGAAGAGATAAGTAATAACTATAATTATTCAAAACATAAGCGTTATCCGGATCAATCTTTAAGGCATCCTCATACGCTTTGTCGGATTTTTCAAACTGACCGGTATATTGATACGCGTCTCCCAAATTAGAATAAAACTCCAACATCATTTTCTTGTTATCGTAAACAAATTCTAATCCGTCATTAAATGATTCAATGGCTTTATTGTATTTTTTAAGTTGAATGTTGGAGTAGCCATTCAAGTAATATGGCAGAGGCTGATTAGGAAACAATTCCATTGCGGTTGCCGAATGATGTTCGAGTGAATCAATTTGATTCAATTCTGCTTCTACATTCAATAGTTGGTCCCAAATAGCGTAACGGTTTTTATCATTGTAAGCGGCAATTAAATAATGATCTCTCGCTTCTTCATTTTTTTTATCGCGGTACAAAAAGTCGGCATAAATACTATGTGCTTCAGGTGCTACCGGGTGAACCTTCAGCATAATTTCACATAGCTCATACCCTTTAGGAATATAATTTGAATATTGCTCGGAAATCGAATAATAAGAAAGTAAAATATCAAGCTTGGTTCTAACGCCTAAATCCGGATTCGCAAATGCCAATTTAAATTCTTCGTGTGCTTTCTCTGCATTGTTTTGTTCTTTATAGTAATTCGCTAATGCTAAATGCACTAATGGACTTCCCGGATCAATGCTTAAAATCTTATCATACACTTCTTTTGCTTTATTAAATTGCTTAGTGTCTTCGTAATGCTCGGCCAAATAATAATGATAGCGCGACTCCGAAGGATTTGTGGAAATCAATTTCTTTAACTCTTGTTCCGCCTCATTTAATTTTCCTTGCTCCTTTAATAGTTTTATTTTATTAATTATAAAGGTTTCGTTAGTGCCGTAACGTTTTTCTAAATCTTCATAAATCTTAAATGCTTTCGAAAAATTTTGTCCCATGGCGTAAGAAATGGCCATGGATTCCATAAAATCGCTTCTTCCGGGATAAATTTTAATGAGACGTTCAAAAGCTTCAGCAGCTTTTAAGTATTCTTTTTTGTAAGTGAGCCCGTCTATATACGACAAATGATACCATTGATTTTTCGGATCGGCTTCCAAACATTCTTTTGCAAACGCAAGTGATTCGTCAACTCTTCCGGTGAGGCGATACAAATTCGCTAACTCATATTTTACAGGAATGCTAGATGGATCCATTTTGAGACATTGCCTGAACGTAGCTTCTGCCTCTTCGATTTTTCCGCTTAAGCGTTTGCTGCATCCATCGATGTAAAGATTTTCGAAAATAATTTGTGTTTTTTCGTCAAGACCTTTTTTTCCTTTGTCTTTGCCCGTTACACTCGCGCTTGTTTTACAGCCTGTAAAAAACAAACACGCTGCCAATCCGCAGATAATGAAAAAATATGAATTGTGTTTATGCAATTATTTGTGTGTAATCGCTAATGCTTAAATCTAACGGTTTGCCCTTTACCTCCGCGCCTTCTCCCAACATACTATTACTGATATTACTATTGATGATTTTTGCTGAAGCTTGAATAATGCTGTTGTTTAAAATACTGCTTTCAATAATCGTTCCGGCACCAATACTTACATGCGGACCAACAATGGAGTTTGAAATACGCACATTATCGCCAATGAAACACGGTTCTACTACAATGCTTCCTGTAATTTCAACATTTTTACCGCGTAAAGATGGTTTTCCTTTATCGAATTCTAACACACGTTGATTCGTATAAACTGTTGCGTCTTTGTTTCCACAATCCAACCACTCTGTAACTTTTCCGGGTTCAAATTTTATTCCTTTGCCCTTCATGTTTTCAAGAGCGTTGGTCAATTGATACTCGCCCTTTTCCTTAATGTCGTTATCCAACAAATATTTTAATTCCTTTTTAAGATTATCTCCGTCTTTAAAATAATAAATTCCAATGATGGCTAAATCGCTTACAAAATCTGCAGGCTTCTCAACAAAATCTGTGATTACACCGCTGTTGTTTAGTTTCACAACGCCGAACTGACGAGGGTCTTCAATTTTTTGCACCCAGATTACGCCTTCCTTCTCGGTATCCATCACAAAATCTGCTTTGAATAAAGTATCAGCAAATGCAACGACTGTTTTTCCGGTTATAGAATCGGCAGCACACATGATTGCATGCGCAGTTCCTAATGCTTTATCCTGATAATAAATGCTTCCCTTTGCGCCTTGACCTTCGGCAATTTTAATCAGGTTTTGTTCAACCTCTTTGCCAAAATCCGGACCAATCACATAGGCAATTTCTTCTACTTTTTGACCGCAAACTTTTGTAATATCTTCTACTAATCGTTGAACGATAGGCTTGCCGGCTACATTAATTAATGGCTTTGGTACAGTTAAGGTATGCGGACGCATACGTTTACCTTTGCCTGCCATTGGTATAATAATACGCATAGGAACTTGTTTAGTTAAACTACAAAATTAAGAGAATAAATGGGAATGAAAAGTGAAACAAACCCTAAATGATTAAGAACAGAATGTTTATATTTTAGTGGGATTCAGCGACTGAATTAGAGCTTCGGGCTCAGAGGCATTTTCTAAAGAAAACTCTCCTATTTTAGTTCGGCATAATTTTGTTAAATGAGCGCCGCTATTGAGCGCTAATCCTAAGTCGCGGGCAATACTACGGATGTAAGTTCCCTTGCTGCAAACTATTCTAAAATCCAATTCAGGAAGTTGCAAACGGGTTATTTCGAATTCATAAATTTCAATTGGTTTTGCTTTCAACTCTACCTCTTCCCCCTTACGGGCCAACTCATACGAACGTTTTCCGTTCACCATTACCGCACTAAAGATGGGTGGCACTTGTTCCTGCCTTCCAATAAATGTAATGACTGCTTCCTTTACTAATTCCTGGGTAATGTGTTCTGTTGGATAAACTTTGTCTACAGGTTTCTCTAAATCGTAACACGGTGTTGTTGCCCCAATGAAAAAAGTGCCGGTGTATTCCTTCGACAAATCCTGAAATTTTTGAATTTCCTTGGTTTTCTTTCCGGTGCATACAATCAAAAGTCCTGTTGCAAGAGGGTCTAGTGTGCCTGCATGTCCGATTTTGAGATGCACAAATTTATTGTCTATAAACATAGAAGGATGTCGTTTTAATCCATACTTCAATTTGTTTACCGCTTGAAAGGAAGTCCAGCCCAGTGGCTTATTTACCAATAATATTTCTCCAGTATAAAAATTACGCATTACACAATGCTTAATGGAACTTTAAGCAAATACAATAGAATAATGATGGCTCCGGCAATGATACGGTACCAACCAAATCCTTTAAAGCCATATTTATTTAAAACTCCAATGAAAAATTTGATGGCTAAAATGGCAACAATAAACGCCACAATATTTCCAAATACAAGTAACGAAACTTCGTGTTGATTCAACACAAAACCTTCTTTATAAAAGTCTAATAATTTTTTGGCTGTAGCTGCAAACATGGTTGGAACCGCCAGAAAAAAAGAAAATTCAGCGGCATTTTTACGGGTTAGGTGTTGTGACATTCCTCCAACAATCGTTGCGCCACTTCTACTGATGCCCGGGAACAAGGCGATACACTGAAAAGCACCAATCTTTAATGCTTTCATTATGGTGATATCCTCTTCAGCATCCAAACTATTCTTCGAAAACCATTTATCTACAAATAGTAAAATTACTCCTCCTAAAAATAAGGCGACCGCCACACCAAATACATTTTCGAGTGCAGCATCAATGTAATCACCAAGTAACAATCCTGCAATAGCAGCAGGAATAAAAGCAACAACAAGCTTAATGTAAAAGTTAAAGGATTTGAAAAAACGCTTGTAATACATCACCACGACCGAAAGAATTGCGCCTAATTGAATAGCCACTGTAAACAGCTTTACAAATGGAGTAGCCTCAACACCTAAAAGAGCGGTAGCAATCATCATGTGCCCGGTGGATGACACAGGTAAAAATTCGGTAAGACCCTCAATAAAGGCAATGAAAAAAGCGTCCCAAAACGACATGCCGGAAAAGATTATTTAGAAGTTTCTTGATTTGATTTCGGGCGCCACATAATGCCGAAAATAATGGCCACAAATCCGATTAAACATACAATTGGCGCAATGGTAATTCGCTGCGTATCAAAAATAGCGGGATTAAAAACATTAGGATCATCGCTTCCGCCGCCAATCATTAGTAAATACCCAAGCCCGATAAGTGCCAGGCCTGCCAAGAATAAAATATAGTTTTGTTTTGAAAAAGTTGATTTCATTGCTAATTTCTCCGGTTTTTCGCCCTATTACATGCGTTCCGGACAATGCAAATCTAACAAATTAATTGGCTTCATTTACAAGGCTATTCCGTTAATTTTTCGTAATATTGTTTTTTATACTTTACAATGGCAAAAGTTG
>CAYQDP010000149.1:0-6826 GCA_964416235.1 uncultured Flavobacteriaceae bacterium
CTGAAAAAAGCAGGTGTTAAATTATCACAATTGTCAGCCATAGCATTTACGAAAGGACCGGGATTAATGGGAAGTTTATTAGTTGGGGCCAGCTTCGCGAAATCATTGGCAATGGGCTTGCAAATTCCATTAATAGAAGTGAATCACATGCAAGCGCATATTTTAGCGCATTTTATAAAGCAATCACACGAAAAACACACACCTTCCTTTCCATTCCTTTGTCTAACGGTGAGCGGGGGTCATACACAAATCGTAAAAATTCATTCGCATTTAAAGTTTGAATTGTTGGGGGAAACAATAGATGATGCGGTTGGCGAAGCTTTTGATAAAGCGGCAAAAATAATCGGACTTCCATATCCAGGCGGACCAATGGTTGATAAGCTGGCGCAAAGTGGAAATCCGAATAAATTCACATTTTCTACACCACATGTCAATGATCTGAATTACAGTTTCAGTGGTATTAAAACTTCGTTTTTATACTTTATTCAGAATAATGTAAAAACGAATCCTGATTTTATAAAGGAAAACATCAACGACATTTGCGCCTCGTATCAAAATCATTTAATAAAAGTGCTATTACATAATTTAGAAATTGCAGCGAAACGTCATCAGATAAACGACATTGCTATTTCAGGCGGTGTTTCTGCTAATAGCGAATTAAGAAAACAATTAATGGCACTTGGAGAAAAAAACAAGTGGACTGTATTCATTCCACCATTCGAGTATTGTACCGACAATGCCGCCATGATTGGAATTACTGCTTACTATAAATATTTGAAACAAGATTTTTGCGGATTAGATGAAGTACCGCAGGCAAGGTTTGGGTTATAATTTCCTGTCAGTTCGAGCGTTTCCTGTCAGGCGGAGGGTCAAAATGTCGAAGTCGCCTGTACAAAGATATGCTAAAAATTGTAAGGCTAAGAACCTTCTTTTGACGGATAAAGCCGTCCTGACAATAAACTCTCGCTCGCTTTCAAAGCTCTCCTTTCGGTACGTTTTAATCTTACGTTGCTAATTCAAGATAAAGCACAAATTCTTCCTAAATAGATTGGCAATGAATAAAAATGAATTTGCAATAAACCTTTTCAGCAAGATTTAATAAACTCCGCTATCGAAAATTTGTCATTATTTTAACCTCCTCTTTTTCTTATTGATCTGCGTTTCAAATTTCATAAATGACTCTGCAACCTCTTGTTAAATTTCGTTGCTTTTTGCTAATTATAATATTCTTCAATTTTGTACAGAACAAAAAGCTTTTCACAACCTTTATAGTTATTCAAGGTAACTTACAGGAAAACCTGTGGCAATCCGTAGACTTTTAACATAAAACTGCTTTTATATGCAAAAACAACCTCCAAATCGCTTGTCTATTCGCTTTAAATTTCTATATTCGTTCTAACTAAAACCATTATCCATGCAAACATCAAAAAAAATCAACTCAAAAACTGTTCTGCTGGTACTTTCAATAGCATTATTCTCCTCTACTTTAAAATCGCAGGTCTTTACAAAAATCACAACCGGACCCGTTGTGAATGAAGCCAATAATAGCTATTATGCTACATGGGGTGATTACGATAAGGATGGAGATATTGATTTATTTCATTCTTTGTTCTTTGCGGCAATAAATAATCCATTAGGAAACAACTTAATGTTTCAAAATAATTGTAATGGAAATTTCACTAAAATATCGCAGATACCCGGCGGGTTGGTTAACGATGGTTTAACCGGTGCATATTCATATTGGATAGACTTTGATAATGATGGGGATTTAGATTTATATGTTGGACCGAAATTCCTTTATCAAAATCAAGGAAACGGTGGTTTCATTAAAGTTAATAAAACCATCACAACTGCA
The DNA here is from genome assembly GCA_964416235.1 of uncultured Flavobacteriaceae bacterium. Taxonomy (GTDB): domain Bacteria; phylum Bacteroidota; class Bacteroidia; order B-17B0; family Aurantibacillaceae; genus JAHEYG01. Next base: position 1,856 of record CAYQDP010000149.1, read on the forward strand.
ATTCCGCCTTATCCATTATATGCTGAAATAGGCGTTGCATCATGGGCTGATTATGATAATGATGGGTTTTTGGATGTCTTTTTCGGTAAGCAAGAAATTCATAAAAATAACCAGAATGGAGATTGGACTCAGCTAAATATCGCTCCGTTTACTGGTTCAGATCCTAATGCCGGAGTTGGCGGTATTTCGTGGGCTGATTATAATAATGATGGCTATATGGATGTGTTTGTGGCGTGTGTCGGTGATAATGTAGGACAACCAACCCCAAACCACCTCTATAGAAATTTAGGCAACGGCAGTTTTGTTGATGAAACTTCAAACGCATCAATGATTAATACGAGAAGTTACGGTGCATGTTGGGTAGACTATGATAACGACCTCGATATGGACTTATTCATCAATGGTACTTTTGGAGGTAATGATAAATTGTTTACAAATAACGGTAACGGATCTTTTACTGAAGTACTTACTGGCCCAATTGTCGCCAATAACATTATTAACCAAGCAGGAGGTGCATGGGCGGATTATGATAATGACGGAGACATTGACCTTTATGTAACCAATTTTAATCAAAATGTTCTGTATGATAATAACGGAAATGGAACTTTTACACAAAACACTTCTGAAATTGTAGTGAATGATACCCCCGTGGAATCTTATGGTGCCGCTTGGTCTGATTACGATAATGATGGCGATTTGGATTTATTTGTGCCGACTGCTTTTGGCGATCCGAATGATAATTTATACAAAAACAATGTTTACCAAAACAATACTCCTAACAGCAGTTGGTTAAAATTACATTGCAATGGTGTTTCAAGTAACCGCGATGCGATAGGCGCACGGATTTATGTAAAGGCAACAATTAATGCTGTATCAAAATGGCAGATGCGTGAAATTAATGCCAACTCAACCAGAGGTGGTGAATCAGGAGGAGCATCAGGACATGTTGTGCATTTTGGTTTAGGAAATGCAACCGTGATAGATAGTTTAAAAATTGTATGGCCAAAATCGGGAATTACTCAGGTATTTACGAACGTTAACATTAACCGTTTTTTAGAAATTTTTGAAAACAGCAACACGCTTGCAGATGTGGTTACTTGTAAACCGGATGTTCCAGTTGCAAACCCCGGATTTGTAACCGGAAAGGTTTATAATGATGTAAACGCTAACTGCGTTTTTGATGCAGGAATAGATTTCCCTATTGCGAACAAAGAAGTTAAAGCGGAACCCGGTGCATATTTCGCATTTACAGATGCAAATGGAAACTATTCGTTGAGTTTACCTGACGGGACTTACTCTGTATCCCTTAATCAACAGAACGACTATATTACATTACAAAGCTGCCAAACTACTAATAGCGTTTATGCTTTAAACGTTATTGCAGCGACCACACAAAGCAATAAAGACTTTGCAAGTTCTATGAGCACATTACCATGTAGCGGGATGTACAGTGTGACCATTTCGTCAAATGGAATCTCCCCATGCCCGAGTGGACCGGGGTTATTAACTGCTCCTTGCCCCGGATATTGTCATCAATATAGTTTTTTAGTTACTAATGGCAGTAATGCTCCTTCTCCGGCAAATTCAATTTTAGCAGTAAATTTTCCGGCTGGTTTTCAAATTACAGCAGTATCCAGTACATGTACAGTATTACCCGGTCCGCTGAATACTAACCAAATGAACATTACAATGGTTAATTCGATTGGCGTGGGTAATTCTTGCTTGGTCACACTTACCGTTTGTTTACAGCCTTCTGTGCCGATTGCAAGCACTTCGTTTCCTTATATTGTCTCGGCTAATTTTAATAGCCCCGGTCCACCGCCGGGTACAAACCTACTTAATAACCCAGACTTTACTTTAGGCTGGACAGGATTTGGTTCTGCATATACACAACAATGTTTACCTCCTGCTGCTCAAACTGCTTTTGTTGGACCAAGTCCAACACCTTGTATTTTTGGATGGGGTGGGCCACCACAAACTGGGCCTAATTTTTTCTGGGCAAATGGTGCTATTGTTGCAAATCAGGTAGCGTGGAACCAAATCGTTCCGGTGAGTCCCAATACTATGTACCAATTCAATGGTTGGTTTTCCAATATTATACGTGATGGTATTGCAAGGCCAAACCCAATACTTCAGGTACGAATTAATGGCACACCATTAGTCCCTAACACCCTTCTTTTTCAGAATATTTATACACCACCTCCATTTTTGCCAATTAATTGGGTTAACGTAATGCGATCGTGGTGCTCCGGAACCGCAACTACGGCTAACATCGAAATTCTATCGTTAAGTATTGCTGCACCGGGAAATGATTTCGGAATTGATAATCTTAGATTTTTAGCTTCATCTTCGCCTACTACAGTTTTATCACAAACAGTTTCCTGTAGCTGTGACCCTAACGGCAAAGTTGTTACACCAATTGGGTGTGGACCAAACGGTAATGTGAATAAAAACGAAAATCTAACTTACACTATTCGTTTTCAAAATAAAGGTACCGGTCCGGCAACAAATGTTTTATTAAGTGACAAGTTAGATTCTGATTTAGATGTAGGCACCTTAAAAATATTAAGCTCAAGTCATAATATTACAAGTACTCAAATTATACCTAATAACAACTTAATTATTAAGTTTGATGGGATTAATTTACCTGCTGAGGTTACGGACCCCGTTGGAAGTAATGGACATGTCGTAATTAATATCTCACCCAAGTCTGGGTTACTTGACGGGACAGAAATTACCAACCAAACCGGAATATATTTTGACCAAAATGATGTTGTTTTAACTGAGGTAACAAAAAATACGCTTTACGATAAACCATACCCCGAAGCTCTATTTGCTTATAAGCACAATTGTGGCCAGACAGGTTACGTTTATGATTTCACTTATTCCGGTGGAACACCAGATAACGCCACCTATTACTGGGAATTTGAAGACGGGATACCATCAACATCCACGCAACAGAATCCATCAGGAATTGTCTTTGCAAATAATGTAGGTTATAAAAACATTAAGTTAATTGTTAGTAGAAATGGATGTACCGATGAAGTTAATGACACCTTACAGGTAATTAGCGGACTAAGTGATAACGGAAATAAAGTAACTGTTTGTCATAATGGTAATTTAATAACTGTAAGTATTAACGCTTTGGCTTCTCATTTAACGCATGGTGATTGCATTGGCGAATGCGCTTCCAGTTCATCAAGCCGATTTATTAATAATTCATCTGGAGAAAACCCAATAGCCTTGTTATTTGAGGTTGATATAATGCCAAATCCAAGCAACAGTGAATGCATAATTAAACTGAGTGGCGTAAGCAGTAATAGGGAAAATGTTAAAATAGACGTTTCTAATTCATTAGGACAACATATCGCCGAATTATACAATTCACCAGCAAGTAATAATGAACTACAGGTTCGTTTTGATACGAAGAATTTAAGTTCCGGATTGTATTTTATTAAAACTACTTATGCCGGACAAATTTCATTCAAGAAATTAGTGATTGAACATTAATTTTTTTGAAAATGAAATCTAGTTGGTTCTATATATTAATTTTATCCTTGGGATTATCTATGGATTTAATCTCACAGATAATCCCTTTAGGATCTTCCGTAGATTCATTACTTGTTACTACACCACCTAACACTTTATTGTCAGAAGGAAAATACGGTATCCATTATTACAAACCAATCGGATACAATTCACTAAATAGTCCTATTTTATTTTATGTACATGGCACAGGAGGGAATGGAGGTTCTAGTGCTGACCTGCAAACCATAGCTGATAGACAAAATGCATTAATAGTTGCTCCTACAATGCATAATGGATACGGCGGACACGCTTACGTAAGTGAAGAGATTTTTAATAGTGTTACTGGTTGTGGTGAAAGGGTTTGGTCAACTCAAATTTTTAAATCTATATATCGACATGTTTTGATCAGAGAGCTTCGTACAATAATCGATTGTTATCTAACAGGTTTCTCTTCGGGAGGTCAATTTGTAAGTCGTTATATGCTTATTCGACAATTTTCACCTGATTCTATACCAATAAAAATGGCCGTTTCAGTAAACCCCTCGAATTATACATTGATGACTGACACTTTTAATAATGTTCAAATGCTTTGGATTAATTACCGGTGTGGTTTAGCTGGAAATGAATATTTCAAAGTGTGTAGCACTACAACTTATACTACTGCGGTTAAGGACTTCATTTGTAATGAACACGTAATGCAGTACTACAATGAAAACTACGGAGCACTATGTGGTGAAGCAGATACAGCTAACTTTACAGGTTTCTGCCCTGCGGCTCAAGGTGCTGACAGGTTTGCTAGGATGAAAAAATTTTATACATTTTCAAAATCAAATGCAATAACCAGAGGAACTACTTTGAAATGGATTTGCGATAGTGTAATGGGTGTCAGTCACGACCAGCCAAATATGTATAATACCAAACGGAACGTTACAGATACTTTCACTATTGCCGAGCGTATGATATTTAAAACTCCTTTTCATACTGTACAACAATTTTCACCTACTTGTCTCGGTGGAGTTGGAATGCACGATGATTTAGTGATAGGAAATATTCTGTTTACAGCATACCCAAATCCGAGCAACAGTGAATGCGTAATTAAGCTGAGTGGAATAAACAGTAATAAGGAGAATGTAAAAATCGAAGTGTTTAATTACCTCGGTCAATTTGTAACCGAATTATACAATGCTCCTTCCGGTAATAATGAAATACAAATACGCTTCGATACCAAAAATTTAAGTTCCGGTTTATATTTTATCAAAACAACTTACGGTGGGCAAATTGCCTTTAAGAAGTTAGTGATTGAGCATTAATTTTTTTCAGCATTAAAGTATTGTTGTTGGCCGGTTATTGTTTAATAAATTTTCCTCTTGAATTACTTTCTTCTCCCAACACTTTGTAAAAATAGATTCCTGCTTGCAACTTTGAAATATTTATAGCGTCATT
>CAYQDP010000150.1:0-6809 GCA_964416235.1 uncultured Flavobacteriaceae bacterium
TCTGTCGCTTAGGATCCCATTTAATGGTGCGGTGTCTGATATCATCCGGGGCGTTGAGTCCTCTGGCTTTAAATAAACCATCGCGTGCCATGCCGCCCGAGTGACAACAATCGAGCATGGTGATGAAATTCACACCGTAATCTAATTTACTGTAGGCGGCTAAAAATTCTTTGTCGGTGTAAGCATTCTCATTGGTCCAATCAAAATCATAGGTTACTAAACATTCGTTGAGGTGATCGTCTTCTCCGTCCATTCCCCCCGAAGGAATTTGTGCACCGTGTCCGCTATAATAGAAGAAACGGAAATCACCGCTGCGCGCGTCTTTCAACAACCAATCCATCATGGTGCGTATGTTTTTGGAAGTGGCCCGCTCATTCAATACCACTTTAATATTTTCGGGAGCAATGCCGGCTTCTTGCAATACTTCACTCATGCGGAACACATCATTTAAGCAACCGTTGAGTTGATTGGCTTCATCGGGATAATCGTTGATGCCCACCAATAAAACTCTGGCGTTGGTATTGCTGATACTGATGTTTTTGGCTGAAGTCTTTTTTACTTTCACTTTTTTCGCGGTTGTTTTTTTAGTGAGTGCGCGCGAGGTTTTTAAATCCATGATAGCCGGCCAACCTTGTACAATGGCCACATCATGACTTATGTATTGTAAGGCTTCGTGATTGTCGCTGAGTAATCCGTTGGAGAAAGACGTTTCTAATTCCGTAAAATTATCCGCGTCAATGGCAATGGGTTCGTAAGCGAATACTTTATCGTTTTGGTTATAGAAATTATACCAGTGTTTTACATTGAGCGGTTGAATGTATCCGCCAAAAAATTTGAGTAGGGCAGGGTGACCAATCTGAGAACCGGAAGTCACGAGTGTTAAATCGCGGCTTTTGCCTTTCACTGCTTCCTGCCGCAAGAAGTCGTACGTTAGTAAGGTGCCTAAGCTGTGGGTGTAAATAATATCGGGTTCAAAGTTTTTTAATTTGTCGCGCAGTAAATAATGCATTTCGTTACGGAGTTCATCGTCTTCCACAAATTGCACCACCATGCCTGCATACCAGCGGATTTTTTCACGGAAACCTAAATCACGCGCTTCTTTAAAAATAGAAACGGTGAGCCAATCGCGAATGAGTTTTGCGATGGTGCCTACATATTTGATGCCGTTTTTATCGCTGTATTTCGCAAAGATGTGATCGAATTTTAGGAAATCAAATTCGAGTTGATGCGCTTCCATGTTGCAAGAGCGTGCAATCTCTTCGCGCCATTTCGGCGACCATTCATCCATGATGGCGTCTTTACCGCCAATGCCGTGAATACATAATATCTTTTTCATGCGTGTAAAATTTAGATAAGCCAATATAGAAAATGAATGTTAACAATGGAAGGGGAGTTATTAAGGGGCTTTTGCCCTTAATAACTCCGCCCCCCTCTGTCACTTCGTGACATCTCCCCCCTACAGGGGGAGAAGCTTGTGTGCGCTATGGCAGCATTTTGCATAACGATAATTCTTACGTTTCCAATTAGGCTCCTTGTTTTGAAGGGCAGATTAATCTACCAAGACAGCATTCTCCCCTGCGAAGGGGAGATGTCTGAAAGACAGAGGGGTTTATTGAAATTAATTTTCAAATTAAACCTTGCTTTATTTCCGGCGTCAAAGAAAGGAATGATGAATAGAATTATGATATCGGTGTTAGTGGTGATGGGCAGTGTGCTGATCACGCTTTTAACCTTGCCTTACCTGATTTATTTTTTTAGTAAGGGAGAAATTAAGAAAGAAGGCGGAAAGTAATCCTTTATTGATGTAGTGTGTTATAGTTTAATACCTAGAATACACACATCGTCAATCCCGAGGTTCGTTCCTCACTCGGGATTTTCTCTGTGTTATAGTTTAATACCTAGAATACACACATCGTCAACCTGTTCGAGTTGGCCTTTCCACGCTGTAAAGTTTTTGTGGAGCATTTCTTTTTGGGCATGCATAGAAAGCGAATGATTCGCTGTTAGAATTTCATTCAGTTGTTTATATTTTAATTTCTTTCCTTTTGGTCCGCCAAACTGATCGGCATAGCCATCGGTGTAAAGATAAATCGTATCGCCTTTTTGCGCGTTTAATTTAAATAACTGAAAGGTTGTTTTACTTTCACTAATTCCAACCGGCATACGGTCGGCAGGCAGCTCCACTAGATTATTGTTTTGTATCACAATAGGATTGTTGTGCGCGGCGGCATAGGTAATACTATTGTTACTTCTGTCGAAACAAAGAAGTATGCCGTCAAAGCCGTCTTTCTGTCCGTCTTTGTTAATGTTATCTATCAGGCGTTGTCTCACGAAGTCAAAAATTTGATTCGGTTCTTCAATTCCTTTTTCGTTCACGGCTTCATTTAAAAAGGAAATGTTTAATAAGCTCATGAATGCGCCCGGCACACCATGTCCGGTACTATCACATACCGCTAAGAAGAATTTATTGTTGCGTTCGGTGGCCCAATAGAAATCGCCTGATACAATGTCTTTAGGATGGAAGTAAACAAAATGTTCGGGTAAATGTGTTTTTAAGAAATCATCGTGTGCCAATAATGTGTATTGAATGCGCTTGGCATAATTAATGGAGTCTACAATTTCTCTTTGCTTTTCTTCCAGCGCTTCCTTTTGTTCGGCAATCACATGATGCGCTTTATTTTTTTCTTTGTATTGCTTGTAAACTAAAACTCCCATCACAATGGAAATTACGAGCGCTAGTCCAACTACAATGATGATCAGTTTTTGTTGTTGGTTCTTTTTTTCTTTAAAAGCATTTTCTTTACTTAATCCATCAATGGCAATTTGTTTTTTCTCGGAGTCAAATCGTTCTTGCATTTCATTAAGTGAACGTGCATTTTCTTCATTAAAAATAATGTCTTTGTATTTTCTGGCTGAATCGGCGTAATAGTAAGCGTTTTTAAAATCTTTATTATCTAAATACAGCTCTGCCATATAGGAATACACGTCTTTTAAACGCCAGTTGTTTCCTGTTTCACGATTGATGGCTAAGGCTTTTTGATAATAATTTAATCCGGATTTTATATCACCATCCATCCATACCATATAACCATAATTGGCATAAGCTTCCGCTATTTCACTCAAACTGCCTAGACGCTCAAAAGTAATCAGTGACTTATAATAAAGTTCTTTGGCTTTAGCATATTGACCTTGTTCAAAGGCGCCATGGCCCATGTTGGTGTAAAATTTGCCAATGGTTAAAAGATCGTTTTTAATTAAAGATAATCGTAGACCTTCGTTATAAATTTTGTACGCTTCTTCAAATTTTTCCAGATTACGGTAACTGTTTCCAAGGTTTATACAGACTGTAATTACACCATTGGTGTCATTTAATTCAGTGTATATTTTGCGTGCTTTCTCAGTATACTCAATCGCTCCTCCTTGATTTTTCTGTTCACGTAGAACTATCCCAATGTTATTACACGAATGCGCCACTTTAATGCGTAGCTTATCTGCTTCGGCCAGCAATAAGGCTTGCTGATGTAAACTTAGAGCTTCCACCAAATTTCCTTCCAATCTTAAGGCCTCGGCTTTGCTGTTTAAACCGTACCATTTAATATTTGGCTTGTGTAATTTGTCGGCAAAAATAATGGTGGAGTCGGAATACAGTTTCGCTATTTTAGTCGACACATGACGATACCTCCAGGCTAGTTCTTGGTATACATCCAATTTAGCATCGTCAGTTTTCACTGTTTTGCGTATGATTAAAAGACTATCTATTCCTTTTTTCGAATTATTGGATTTGGTTTTAGCAGCAATCGTAAAAAAGCTAAAACATATTAAGAGGGCTAAAACTATTTTATGACTCCTGTTCTTCAAACTACCTAAAGATAAAAAGAATAGAATAACCACCAAAATTTACGTTAACTCTACAGTGTAAACATCGCTATTGTTGCGGACAATATTTTTGTATTCGAAGCCACCGTCTTGCGGAATGATTTCTACTAAATCAAACAAAGCGCATTCTTTGCTTAAGCCTTCAAAGATGAGTGTAAATCCTTTGCCGTCGTTATAGGTCCATTGTGGTGCAAAGGAAATATTAAAAGCCGTAATTAATTTGGCGCGTTTACCGGTGCCGTGTTCGATTAAGAAAGTGCTGGGCCAAACACGGTAGGCATAGGTATCGCCGCAAGTGCAATGCACAATGGTTTGGCGTTCGGTGCTGACGAGTGTTTCTGTTTTTTCCGCAACTTCTGTTTGAGTATTCGACATATTAAAGTTTTCTCAATTTCAATAATAAACTATTGCTTACTACACTCACTGAACTGAGTGCCATCGCCGCACCCGCAATCATAGGGTCGAGTAAAAATCCATTAACAGGATAGAGAATCCCGGCGGCTAAAGGAATTCCAATGACATTATAAATAAAGGCCCAAAATAAATTTTGTTTAATCACACTAACGGTCTGCGAAGAAAGGCGAATCGCTTTTGGAATTAAAGACAAATCAGAAGAAATGATTGTTATTTTCGCTACATCAATGGCTATGTCGGAACCCTTTCCCATGGCGATGCTTACATCCGCTTGCGCGAGTGCTTGTGAATCGTTAATACCGTCACCCACCATGGCAACTCTTTTTCCTTTGCTCTGTAATTCTTTTATAAATGCGGATTTATCAGAAGGAAGTACTTCCGATTGATAATGAGAAATGCCCACGGCATCTGCAACGGCTTTCGCGGTTTTTGAATTATCACCGGTGAGCATATATACCTCTATGCCCAAGTCTTTGAATTGTTGTATTGCTGAAGCAGAACTTGTTTTTATTTTATCGCTAATGGCCAGAATGGCGATTAATGTTTTTTCCTCTGCGAAGAGTATGACTGTTTTAGCTTGATTTAATAATTGATCAATCGTGTTTTGTTCTTGTCCGGATATCACAACACCTTTATCGAGCAATAATGTTTTATTCCCTACTAAATATGTTTTTTGATTTTTCACCGCGGCAACACCTTTTCCGGTGATGCTTTCAAATTTTTCAAAGGTAATGGAAGTAGTTTTACTTGCCGTCAAATGTTTTGTTACTGCATCTGCTAAAGGATGTTCGGATTGTTGTTCGATGGAAAACAATATGGCTGCATACTGAGTTACATCACTATTTTCTTTCCAGATTAAATCGGTAACAGTTGGTTTTCCCTCTGTAATGGTGCCTGTTTTATCGAGGATAATAGTATCAATGTTTTTATTTTGCTCTAAGCTTTCCGCATCCTTAATTAAAATGCCATGCTCAGCGCCTTTTCCAATTCCCACCATGATAGCAGTTGGAGTGGCTAATCCTAAAGCGCAAGGACAAGCAATCACAAGCACTGTAATCATGGAAAGTAGAGCGTGCGTGAATGCGTTTTCTCCACCGAAAATCATCCACACAATAAAAGTAAGAATAGCAATGGCAATCACACTCGGTACAAACACAGCCGCGATTTTGTCGACGAGTTTTTGTACGGGCGCTTTGCTGCCTTGTGCTTCCTGCACCATTTTAATGATTTGCGACAAGATAGTTTGGTCACCCACTTTTTGCGCGACGATTTGTAAAGAACCTTTTTGATTGATGGTGCCCGCGAATACTTTATCGCCCTGATGTTTTTCGGCGGGAATAGATTCACCGGTAATGGAACTTTCATCGATGGCTGAACTGCCTGATTTTACAATGCCATCCACCGGAATTTTATCACCCGGTTTTACCAATAACAAATCGTTGATGTTAACTTGCGTAATCGGAATATTTTGCTCGGTGCCGTCGGTATTTATTTTCAATACTGTTTTGGGTTGAAGTCCCATTAATTTTTTTATCGCCGTAGAGGTATTCGCTTTGGCATTGTCTTCTAAATATTTTCCCAATAAAATAAAGGCGATGACTACTCCGGCACTTTCAAAATACACTTGCGCGTGTAAGCCTTTTTGATGCCAGAATTGTGGATACAGTGTATTAAACACACTGAATAAATAAGCGACACCGGTGCTCAGTGCCACCAATGTGTCCATGTTCGCCGATTTGTTTTTGGTTTGTTTCCAGGCATTGATAAAGAATTGTCGCCCGAAAACGATAACAATAGGCGTTGCTAAAATCCAGGTGATGTAGTTCGCGTACGGTGCATGCATAAAAAACATGCCAACAATAATGAGCGGAATTGCTAGCGCGATAGAGGCAAAAGTTTTGAAACGCAGTTGTTGGTGTTGTTTGAGTTTGATTTCCTCAATTTGTTTTTGCGCGTCTTCGTTGGAAGAAATTTCAATATCGTAGCCAATGCTTTGCGCGGCACTTTTCATTTGTGCAGGCGTGATGGCATCTGGATTGTATTCAACCATCACGTTTCCGGTAGCAAAGTTGACGGCGGCAGACAATACACCTTTCTGAGCAGCGAGCATGCTTTCTACGCTCACCGCGCAAGAGGCGCAGCTCATACCTGTTACCGGAAATGTGGTTTTGATGGTAGGCATTGTTGTTTGCAAAGTTACGTAGGAATAATAGAAACTAAATGATTTTTGTTAGTCTGAAGAAGGACCATCGTAGCTCTTGTAAATACAAAAACCCGCATATGGTGGATTTTTTGGAGGTTGTAAGTGGATTATTACATGATCCGCATTGGGCAAGCCTGGAGTCAAAATCAAGAAAACAAAACAAGGGTTTTGTTTTTTATTTTTCTTCCATGCCGTTCAAGCGAGCTTGACGTCATTCCAGAAAAACAAAAAACCGCCGAAAGGCGGTTTTCTTGATTTATCGAGGTCCCGAGCGGATTCGAACCGCTGTAGGAGCTTTTGCAGAGCTCAGCCTAGC
>CAYQDP010000151.1:0-6766 GCA_964416235.1 uncultured Flavobacteriaceae bacterium
AGAGCGCTTGCATGGCATGCAAGAGGTCACCGGTTCGACTCCGGTATTCTCCACGAAAAGGCTAACTAAAACGTTAGCCTTTTTTTATTAAAACTGCTTTTTCTGTTTTTTGAGTTTCTCTTCACTAATTCCATATTCCTTCATTAGGGATAATCCATAATCCCTAATCGAATCTATCACACGAATAGACTTTACACCACGCTTTGTTAAGCTGTACTCCACTTTAGGCGGAACTTCGGCGAAAACTTTTCTAACAATAAAACCATCAGCTTCCAGTTCTCTTAATTGTGTACTTAACATCTTATCTGATATCCTCAACAAACTTTTCTTTAATTCCTTATATCGCTGAGGTTTATCTTTCAATCGCCATAGTATAGGCATTTTCCATGTTCCTCCTATCCTATCCATGACAAATTCAACCGGATTGTAATATAACTTGTTGTTAAAATGAAATTCAGGCATAGTATAATATTTCTTTAAAGATAGTTACTTACTTTTAAGTAAGTATAGCTTAATTACAAGCTATTTTTAGCAACTTTATAAAAACATTCGCATGCATTCAGGTAAAAATTATTCTTTAAAAGAGGTTTTATTCTGGACAAGACGTGATATTTATTTTCTTTTAATAATATCCGCAGTTCCAACCATTCTATATTCATTTTTGAATTGGAAATGGCTTTCCATTCCTTGGCTCCCAATCGCCTTATTAGGTACCGCTGTTGCATTTGCAGTAGGCTTTCGGAACAATGCATCTTACGATCGTATGTGGGAAGCTAGAAAAGCCTGGGGAGCGATTGTTAATGGAAGCAGAGGCTGGGGCATAATGATCAAAGACTATATTAGTAATAAACATGCGTCAACTCAATTGTCTGAAAAAGAGTTAAAGTCTTTGCAATTGCAATTTATAAACAGACATATTGCATGGTTAACTGCATTGCGCTTTCAATTACGAGAAGCTAGAACCTGGGAGGCAATTTATAAAAAACACAATCAAGAATATAAAAACAAATGGTTTAGTGTAAAAGAGCATAACACTAAGCTGGAAGAAGAATTGAAAAACTATTTATCCGAAGAAGAGTTTAATCATGTGATGTCAAAAACAAATAAGGCTGCTCAAATTATTGCATTGCAATCACAACAACTCAAAAATTTATTGGAGCAAGGCTATATTGAAGATTTCCGACATATGGAATTAGAAAAAATGTTGGTTGAATTTTTAAATCAACAAGGTGTTTCTGAACGAATAAAAAACTTTCCTTATCCCCGTCAGTTTGCCACCTTAAACATGTACTTTATAAAAATATTTTCAATACTAGTGCCGTTAGGCATGCTAAAAGAGTTCGACAAATTAGGTGATGATTTAATTTGGTTATCAATACCATTTAGTGCACTTTCCACCTGGATTTTTACAACGATGGAAAAAATTGGCGAATCAACCGAAAGCCCATTTGAAGGTAGTGCTAATGATGTGCCTATAACAGCTATAAGCAGAACCGTTGAAATTGACTTACTTGAAATGTTTAATGTAGATAATATACCAGCCCCTCTTAAATCTGAAAACAATATTTTAATTTAACCCTATGAAAATTGAAGACGTATTTAAAAACAATCAAAAATGGATAGCCGAAAAATTAGCTATTAATCCTAAATATTTTGAAGAGCTTTCAAAAGGACAAGCGCCGGAATTCTTGTACATCGGCTGTTCGGATAGCCGTGTAACTGCTGAAGACATAATGGGTGTTCAGCCGGGTGAGGTTTTTGTACATCGCAATATTGCTAACTTGGTTAACAATGTAGATTTAAACGTAATGTCGGTTATCAATTATGCTGTTCGCCATTTAAAAGTAAATCACGTTGTAGTTTGCGGTCATTACAATTGCGGCGGAGTTAAAGCAGCTATGCAATCAGTTGATCTTGGTATTTTAAATCCATGGCTGAGAAATATCCGTGATGTATATCGTTTGCATAAAGAAGAATTAAATGTTATTGCTGATGAAAATGCGCGTTACAATCGCCTGGTTGAATTAAACGTACAAGAACAATGTGTTAACTTAATTAAAACCGCTGCTGTTCAACAAGCCCACCAAGAAAGAGGATTGCTAGTTCACGGCTGGGTATTTGATGTTAATTCAGGAAATCTAATTGATTTAAAAATTGATTTTGCGAAAATTTTGAAAAACATCATGGAAATATATAAACTGAGTTAATTATGAAAATTGCTATAATCGGATCAGGTAACGTTGGTGGAGCACTGGCAACAAAATGGTCAGCGGCTAATCATGAAATTTTTTTAGGTGTAAGAGATATAAATTCTTTTAAAGGAATCGCTCTCTTAAAAAACCCAAATACCAAAGCGTGCAGTGTTACTGATGCTGTAAAACAAGCAGAAATTATTGTAATCGCCACGCCGGCAACTCTCGCTGCCGAAATTTCACAATCACTTGGAGATACAACAGGTAAAATAATTATCGACACTTGTAATATAGTAATGGGGAGAGGTCCGGTTGGTTTTACCAATGTATCGGAATGCATTTTAGCCAACACTCAAACGAAGGATGTAGTAAAATGTTTTAATTCTACCGGCTTCAACAACATGTTAAACACCGTCTATAATAATCAAAAGATAGACATGTATGTTGCAGGTGATTCTGTGAAAGGAAAAAAAGTTGCTAAACAATTATCTCTAGACGCAGGATTTGAAAATTGCTATGATATTGGAGGGAATGACAAATTTCAACTATTGGAACAATATGCCTTCTTTTGGATTAATTTAGCCATGTTTCAGGGGCATGGTCGCGAAATAGCATTTAAGCTGCTCAAACGCTAAAATTCTCAATCATACCCCCAAAACGGGTGATGATTTTAACCTTTTTATTTACGACATTTGTATAGATGGGTTTTTCAAATCGCCTATACATATTTTTATTTTCACTATTGTTTTCGAGCATCCTTGCTCAAGATCACGGTTTTTTTAATCAGGTTTGGCTTGAAGAGGGACTATCTCAAAGTAGTATCAGTTCCATAGTTCAGGATAAAAAAAGACTCATGTGGTTTGGTACGCAAGACGGTTTAAATCGTTATGATGGTCGCCTTATTGAGCAATTCAACTTTAAACCTTTTGATTCAAAATCGATTTCAGGAGATGACATAACCGGGTTTTGCATTCAAGACAATCAATTATACATTATCAGTTCAGGTGGACTGGATGTAATGGATCTTAACAATCAAAACGTAATTCATTACAAAGAAACAGTCAAAGAAAAAGAAAAGCCTGCTATTCTTTCACGAATTTGGAATATTAACAACAAGATTTATTTAAATACAAATAAAGGATTTACACAGTTAACAGCTAAAAACAATTCTTTCGCTATTGATCCTATTCAATTCCAAGAGCAAGAAAAAAACGAATTAAAAACTTTTGTATTTGCGTTGTGTGAGAGTGGAAATAATTCTGTTTACGCTGCAACTAACAAAGGTATATTTGTTATGGAGCCGGGAAAGAAAATATTTGTTCCGCTGTTTAATATCAATAGCATTGTAAAAACCGAAGCAAACACGGCCGTTGACTGTCAAACTATTCTTTTTAGAAACAACAAACTTTATTTTTCAGTTGGTCCATCCTATTTTGTCTTTGACATTCCTAGTGCTCAAATAAAATCTATCAACCTTCCATCGTTTGGCCCATCCTTGATTAATCACAGTTTTATTGATAATCTTGGAAATATATGGCTGGGCACGAATGGCGCAGGATTATACCGACTCAGCGGCATACAATCAGATTCCATTTATTTGGAAAAATCATTCAACAAAAATTCGAACGAACAATTTGGCTTAAAAAGTAATGATATTTCAAGCATTTATCAAAACACACAATCCAACTCTGATATTGTTTGGATTGGTACCCGCGATGCAGGCGTATTCAATTACAGCTACTCAAAAAATTCTTTCGATTTAGCTTCTTCCCTCCTTAACAGTAGTGAACCCAATTATTTCGGTATTGTAAAAGATAAAGACGGTATTATTTGGTCAGGATTTAATTATGGTATTTTAAAACTTGACCGTAAAAACAAATCATTTCATCTCATTAACCTTACCGCTCAGCTAAGTAAAATTCAGCGATTTATTGAAGCTATTTATTGCGATGATGAAAACAACTTATGGACAGGCTTCGGTAATTCACTCTATAAAATCGACAAAAAAAACAATACTTTAATTCCAGTACTGGAAAATATTTATCCGGGAAAACGCAACCAAGTCTTTAGAATATTAAAATACAGCGAGAGTGAAATATTACTTTGTAACACACAAGGTATATTAATCTATAATATCAAAAACGGAGCAACCGAATTCAGAAATGAAGTGGATGTAAATGGTGAAAAAATGAAAATAGAAGGTTCTAATTCGTTTTTCATCGACAGTAAAAAAAATTGGTGGATAGGAAGCGCGCGAGGCTTACTCTATATAAACAATAAAACAGGAAAAGGAAAACACTTTACACATTTAGTTGACGATACCAATAGTCTTGTGTCGAGTCGCATCATGGATATTAACGAAACAAATGGCGGAGAAATAATTGTTGCGACTACAAAAGGTCTTAGCTTATTAAAGGATCCTGACGGAAAAACAAAATTCAGAAATTACTATAATGTAAAGGGCTTATCGAACAATTTCATTTACGGTTTATTGCGCGACGATAAAGGTAATTTCTGGATGAGTACAAACTTTGGTATCTCCGTTTATAATCCTACTACAAATGATTTTAAAAGTTATAGCGCTTCCGATGGAGTTTGCATTAATGAATTTAATTCGGCAGGATTCCACAAATCCTTTGATGGTGAATTTTTATTTGGCGGAATCGGAGGCTTAGTTAGTATTTTTCCAAACAATCAAATCATCAATAAAATTGTTCCGGATGTTTTTCTGAAATCGCTTAAAATTGAGAACTATAACGATAGTATAAGCAATAATCTGAATTCACTTGAACTTGATTACGATCAAAATAAAATTACTTTTGAGTTCATCGTTCCTGATTTTTCCGGTGCCGATAATATAAATTTATTTTACCG
The DNA here is from genome assembly GCA_964416235.1 of uncultured Flavobacteriaceae bacterium. Taxonomy (GTDB): domain Bacteria; phylum Bacteroidota; class Bacteroidia; order B-17B0; family Aurantibacillaceae; genus JAHEYG01. The sequence continues at coordinate 5,067 of CAYQDP010000151.1, forward strand.
TTTTAAACCAATAGGTAAATGGACTAAAATAAATCCCTCTAAAGTTTTTTCATTGTTCTTTGCCAAACTAGCACCGGCTAGTTATAATTTGGAAATTAAAGCCGTGAACTCAGAAGGTATTGAATCGAAACCTCTCTCTTATTCATTTACAATCAATCCTCCATTCTGGAACACATGGTGGTTTTTTGTGCTCATCATCATTGGAATTATTTTAGCGAGTTGGGGAATTTACCGTATTCGCCTTCACAATAAAATTGAACACATTAAAGAAGTAGAGCGCGTTAGAAAAGAAGAAAATGAAAAAGTACGTAAAGCAGCAGCGCTTGATTTACATGATGAATTTGGAAATGGTTTAACACGCATCTCCATGCTTATTGAGATGGCACGCATTCATATTCCAAAAGAAAACAAAGAAGCCAACACTATCTTAGACGTCATTTCCCAAAATTCGCAACGTTTGTATCAGGGAACTAAAGATTTTATTTGGTCTATCAATCCCGGCAATGATAACCTGTATGAAATCATCATTCGTGTAAAAGATTTTGGAGATGAATTATTTTATGGAACCGGATGCACGTTTGAAGTGATTGGCTTATCTGAAGAATTAAAAAACATTAAACAATTACCGAGTGCAGGACGAAACATCACCATGATCTTTAAAGAAGCATTATCAAATATTGTGAAACATTCTAAAGCAAATAAAGTTAATCTGTCAGTTATACCGAATGGTTCAAGCATATACGTAAAACTACAGGATAACGGCATCGGATTTGAGGAGAAAGCAGGTAAAAACAGTTTCGGGCTTTCAAACATGCAGCAAAGAGCCGGACGTGCTGCTGCCTCAATTAAAATTAATTCGGAAAAAAATATAGGAACGGAAATAATTCTAACTCTACAAAAAAACTCAAACACAATAGCGCATGAAAACTAATGGTACAAAACGAATCATAATTGTGGAAGATGATGCCATCATCCGCAATGCCTTTGTAACACTTATTCAACAAAATGGTGATTACACTGTGGCTAATGCATATGATAATGCCGAAGCTGCTATCAAAAACATTAATACCGATGCTCCTGATATTTGTTTGATGGATATTGAATTACCCGGCATGAATGGTATTGAAGCAATTCCGAAGATAAAAGCAATTAAACCCAACACACAAGTGGTAGTGGTAACAGTTTACGAAAATGATGAATTAGTTTTCAAAGCACTTTGTGAGGGTGCGAGTGGATATCTTACCAAAAACATGCCACCGCAAAAATTAATTGAGTCATTAAAAGAATTGGAAAATGGCGGAGCGCCCATGAGTACCAATATCGCACGACTAGTTGTTTCTTCCTTTCATAAAAATCGTCAAAGTCCGCTCACCGCACGCGAGCTCGAAGTACTTGAGTTGTTAGCTTCAGGTAAAAGTTATTCTACTATTGCCGACCAACTTTTTGTAGATAAAGAAACCATTAAATCACACATTAAAAATATTTACTTAAAGCTTGAAGTACACTCTAAAGCCGAAGCTATTGAGAAGGCTAGAAAAAGTAAGTACATCTAAACTGATTTAACTCTTTAGGAATTAAATTTTACGCAATTACTTTGTAAATTAGCAAGGCATGAGAAAGATTTTTTTGCTTTGCTTTTTTACGAGTTTCATTTCCGGATTTAGTCAATCGGATTTTAAATCCATCATGCGCGAACAATC
>CAYQDP010000152.1:0-6757 GCA_964416235.1 uncultured Flavobacteriaceae bacterium
TTGTAAATATTAAACACGGGCAATTTTTAGCTCCCGATAACATGAAGCATCCTTTGCAAAAATGTATTGAGAGCGGTAATGATAAAGTAATTTTAACGGAGCGTGGATATACTTTTGGCTACAATGATCTAATTGTTGACCCTCGCAGTTTTTATCATTTGAATAATTTAGGCTATCCGGTTGTATTCGATGTTACACATTGCGTACGCAAATACGGAATTCCAAGTTCTGATGCAAAAGGAGGAGCCCGTGAATTTCTACCGGTTCTATCTCGTGCCGGTGTTGCAAGCGGAGTGGATGGAATATTTATTGAAACTCATCCTGAACCTGAAAAAGCATTATGCGATGCCGCTTCACAATTGTGCGTTTATGATTTAGAAGAGTTCTTGAAACCCTTAATTGAAATCCACAACTTAGTAAGGAAATATCAATAACCAAACAACTTTAAAACCCGCTTCAACAAGCGGGTTTTTGTTTTTATTTGTAAATTAGCCTTAAGCGCTTTTATGGGGATTAATAAATATGATGCAGAAGTAGTGTTGTACGCTAAGAAGAAATTCAAAGTTGATTTTGAAAGCACTTTAACCCTAGGCAGACTTACCCGCTATTTTAATTTAAATGAAATTCAGACAGTACTTGCAAAATTCAATTTTCATGGCAACTCCGTAAGTTCACTTGTTTCATCTGATTTTACCGAACCATTCTTTGAATTACTTGGTGCCACCGCAACTGAAAGTTTGGATGCGTCCGATTATGAAAAAGCCAGCATCATTCACGACCTGAATAACCCCTTACCACCACATCTCAATCAAAAATTTTCATCTGTAATTGATGGCGGTACTTTAGAACATGTTTTTAATTTTCCGGTAGCAATTCAATCGTGCATGAATGCTTTACGCGAAGGCGGATTTTTCATAGGATGCATTCCGGGTAACAATCAAATGGGACATGGCTTTTATCAGTTTAGTCCCGAACTATATTACCGAATTTTTTCTGAGCAAAACGGGTTTAAAACGCATAAAGTTTTAATTCGTGTTGCGGATAAGTGGTTTGAGGCGATGGATCCGCTGGTAATGAAATCAAGAATAGAAGTTGCTAACGGCTTACCGATTTTTATTTACGTAATTGCGGAAAAGACAAAACACATTTCAACGTTCGATATGCCACAGCAAAGTGATTATGTAACATCTTGGGCAATTGCTGAATCTGTTAAGACCGACAGAAAAAGAAATGAAGATTCAGGATTAAAACACAACTATCGGAAATTGATGCCAAAAAGAATTAAAGATTTGGTTAGAAATTTTTACGAGGATTTAAATGACATTTCCTTTCGGTTAGATATTATTGATAAAAGAATTGACACACACGAATTAGGATTAATTAATCCCAGGCACTTCAAACAAATTGATTTAGCAAAAGATGCTATTCAGCTAGAGTAAATTATTTTGTTGCTTCGTAAATTGCGGCAATTCCAAATGAGACAGATTTGTAATTTGCATTTTTGAATCCGCACTTTTCCAAAATAGTTGTGAAGTTTTCATTATCGGGAAAAGCTTTTACACTTTCCGGTAAATAGGAATACGCCCGACTGTCCTTTGAAAATAGTTTTCCGATAAACGGCGTTACATACGAAAAATAAAAATTATAGAATTGTTTGACAGGAAAATTTCTTGGATAGGAAAACTCAAGGATAATAATTTTCCCACCCGGCTTCAAAATACGTTGCAAATTATTTAAACCCTTTTCAAGGTTCTCAAAATTCCGAACTCCAAATCCAACAACTATTGCATCGTAAGAAGCATCAGAAAAACCGACTGTTTCAGCGTCGCCTTTCTCTAGGGTAATAAGTTTGTCCAGATTTAATTTTTTCAATTTCTCCCTTCCAAACTTCATCATCCCGTCTGAGATATCGATGCCTGTGATTTTATCAGGATTTAATTTAGCGCAGGCGATTGCAAAATCTCCGGTGCCTGTAGCTACATCCAAAATAGACTTCGGATGAATAGATTCCAGTTTCTTAACACATTTTTTTCTCCAACCTTTGTGAATGCCTAATGATAAAAGTGAGTTTAGAAAATCGTAGCGAAATGCAATGTTATCAAACATCTGCTCTACTTCTTCCTTCTTGGCCGCGCCTGTATTATATGGGGTAACTTTATTCAAAACTTATTCTTACTTCACGAAATCCAAATCTAATGCTTCACGTAACAAAGTTTCTTTATTGATTGGAACAACACCAACTTCCTGACATACCAATCCTCCTGCTAAATTTGCTAACGCTGCTGTAAAAACCGGATTACATTCTAACGCGCGACATAAAGACGCTACACTAATCACCGTATCACCCGCTCCGGAAACATCCGCAATATTTCGAACATGTGCTTCAACATGCTCTTTCACACTTCTCGAATTTGTAATAACACCCTTATCTGCTAAAGTAACTAAGGCAGTCTCCAATTTTTGCTTTACTCGGAAACTGCTCACCGCACGTTGCAATTCATTAATATTATCGCCATCAACATCCAGTTTCAAGCCCTCTCGTAATTCTTTAAGGTTTGGCTTAAACAAAGTAACTCCCTTGTAAGCATTGAAGTTCTTCTTTTTAGGATCTACACAGGTTGGAATTCCCTTACTCTTTGCTAGCTCCACAACCTTCTGAATTAATTTTGGTGTGATTAATCCTTTATTATAATCTTCAAAAATGATTACATCAATTTTATCGTGACCAATGATATAAGAGATGAGCGTTAAAAGATTTTGTGTTTCATCAACAGTAATATCTTCCTCAGTTTCCTCATCTACACGCACCAATTGCGAGTTGTTTCCAATCACACGAGTTTTAACCGTAGTGATTCTGTCGCGTGATTTTAAAATTCCTTTCTGACTTAATTTTTGTTGGCGTAACAAATCCAAAAATGCCATACCCTCATAATCTACACCAATCACCGAACATAATATCGGATTAGCTCCTAATGCCTGAATATTTAATGCAACGTTTGCAGCCCCACCTAATCGACGTTCCTTTTTATTCACTGCAACAATTGGCACGGGTGCTTCAGGAGAAATACGATTTACCTTTCCCCACATATAACTATCTACCATAACGTCACCAATAATCAGTACGTTAAGATTATTGAATGATTTAAAAATTTCGCGGATGTGATCCTTCTTAATTGAAAATTTTCTCATTTTATTTCAATTTGGCTAATGCCTCTTTCATACGGGTTAATGCCTTTCTTAAATTCTCTTCAGAAGTAGCATAAGAAAAACGAATATAATTATCATCGCCAAAAGCAGCACCCGGAACTAAAGCTACGAACGCTTCTTCCAATAAAAACATGGATAAATCAGTTGCATTGTTAACTGTTTTACCATTATAAGATTTTCCGAAATAATAACTCACCTCAGGAAAAACATAAAACGCGCCTTGCGGTAAATTGGTTTTTAAACCGGGAATTTCCTTCATTAATTGCAGCACCAAATCACGACGCTTTTGAAATGCATCACGCATTGGTTTGATATAAGTATCAAAATCTAGTTCCATCGCCTTGTGCATTGCTTTTTGTGTAATGCTGCAAGTTGCTGAAGTAAATTGTCCTTGCATTTTATCACAAGCCTGTGCTAACCATTTTGGCGCAGCCATAATACCGCCCCTCCAACCTGTCATTGCAAAGCCTTTTGAAACACCATTGATAACAGCAACACGATCTTTCACATAATCAAATTGCGCTAAACACTCATGTCCGCCAACAAAATTAATATGCTCATAAATTTCATCACTGATAACATACAAGTCGGGATGCTTAACCACTACATCTGCAATCCCTTTTAACTCAGCTTTTGAATAAACCGAACCTGTTGGATTACATGGCGTGCTGAAAATAATCAATCGTGTCTTTGGAGTAATGTGTTTTTCTAATTGAGCAGGCGTTACTTTAAAATCCGATTCAATTGTTGTGTTGATGATAACGGGTTTTGCTCCTGCTAATTTTAATATTTCAAGATAACTCACCCAGAATGGTGACGGTACAATGACTTCATCACCTTCGTTCACCAAACACAACACTGCATTGGCAATGCTTTGTTTAGCTCCTGTTGAAACAACAATTTCATCGGGAGTATATTCAACCTTATTATCGCGTTTAAATTTTTCACAAATAGCTTGACGTAATTCTACATAACCCGAAACGTGGGTATAGTAACTGAAGTTTTCGTCGATAGCTTTTTTTGCAGCATCCTTAATAATTTGAGGAGTTGCAAAGTCAGGCTCACCTAAACTTAAGCTGATAATATCAACGCCCTGAGCTTTTAATTCACGGCTTTTTCTTGCCATCGCAATGGTTTGCGATTCAGCAATGTCTTTTACGCGTTGTGAGAGGTATGGCATAAAACTATATTGAGAACAAATCTATAAAATAGTTTTATGCTACGTGTTATTTTAGACCTTTTTTTTAGCCTTAGTTAGACAAATAAGGCTAAAAAACTGACTATTGTACAATAATGATTCTTTGAAGTTCCTTTTTACCTTGCTGTGCCAATTTCAGGAAGTAAACTCCACCGGTACAATTCTCCGGTAAATCTAATTGTTGCGAGTGAAAACCTGCTGATTGGTTTTCTGTAAATAGTTCAGCAACCAATTTTCCTTGCAAATCATAAATGGCAGCTTTCACTTCACCTTGCTCCAATAAATTATAGTTCACTTTAAACTGATCTGCAATTGGATTCGGGAAAACGGCAACACCTGAAAAAGAACTAGATTGTGCTTCAGTAATTCCTGAACTTAAATCAGGACTAAGAACTAAACTTCCTAAACCCGGTGTATCGCCTGCAGTTCCTCCGGTTCCGTTTACAGCATTACCTGCAGCATAAACAGTAGCCGGTCCGCTTGTTGGAGCAACCCAAACAAACTGAAAAGTTGCACTTCCCGAGCCGGCTTTAATTCCGGACTGAATTGCATTTTTACGTGCACCTGAATTAGCAAAAGCCACACCCGGCAACGCTGTTGTCATATTACCAGCATTCGTATTTGATGCTGTTAAAATTTCACAACCAAAGCCAAAATTTGAAAATGAAGCATTGCTCACAACTATACCTATGGTATAAGTTTGTCCGGGAATATATTTGTTTGCCACAAAAGCCGGGTTAGCAGTGATACTAACCGTTGTAGTACCGCCACCACCGCTATGGCAAGCATTACAGCCTGTCTCCCCCGGAGAACCTGTTCGACCAGCAATACCTCCACTACTTTTTTTAACAATAAATGCAGTGCCGGAGAGCAAAACAACTGAAATAGATAATAATGTTATGATACGTTTTTTCATAAATACATGTTACAACACTAAATTTCTTAATTTATTCCGAATCCACAAAATGTTTTAGTAATTAATTAATAGGCTTACCTTTGTCATCCCCATGTTTCAACCTCGAATTGTCATATTTCTTATACTCATAAGTGCTATTTTTTCGTCAGTTGCACAACAAAAAACAGATTACAAAGGAGAGTCGGAATTTGATTTAAAAAATTATAAAGGCGATCCGCGCGACCGCTTAATCTTAGAGGTTAATTACACGAATTGGCTGGGTGCTCCAAAAAACATTAAATCAGATTGGAAATGCGTTGGTTTTAATTTTGCCAGTATGTTTGACAAGCCGTTTGGGAAATCAAATTTTAGTTTAGGATTTGGACTTGGCATTTACGTTCACAACTACAGCTCCAATGCCGATTTCATATATAAATTGGATAGCAGCAATCAAAAAGTCACTACCATTTTGCAACCGCGTACAACACCTTATATCGCTAACCGTTATAACGAACGCAGTTTTGAAATTCCAATTGAATTACGATTCAGAACAAAATCGGCCACCATGTTTAAAGTCATGTTAGGCGGAAAAATTGGTTATGTTGTGTCTGATTTTAAAAAGACAGATGATGCTGATGGTCGCGTTCGCCGTTATCACCTACAAAACATTAATCGTTTACGTTACGGGATTAATTTCAGGATTGGAATTGAACAAATCTGTTTAACCGGATGTTATTACCTCAGTGAAGTATTTACAGAGAACGGTCCGAAGGGTGTTCATCCATTTTCAATTGGCATTGCCATTATTCCTTATTGATGTTTAAGCCGCTCAACATAACCGCACAGTTAGAAAAGGTAAGGGCTAAAAACCGCAAACATGAAGATGTTCTTTTGAATGAAGTAAAAAACATCTTAAGCGCTGACCTTCTAAAAGAAAACAAAATCTTAAATCACTTAAAGTTTTATAATGAAGCATTTGAGTTGGTTGATGAAACAGATGTTGATGCTTCCCTCATTTATACTAAAACTGAGATTAAGAAAACATGCGTCAATTATCGTCTTCGTTTTTTAGATAGTCAATATTATAAAAACGAAATTCCTTATGAAGCTGTTTTGAAGATCAAGGATTTTAATTCTAGATACAGAAAAGACCTTAAGCGATTTAAAATACTGGCTCCTGCAATAGCATTTACAAACAAAGAAAACAAATTGCCTTGTTTACTTTTCGCTGAAACCTTAAACGGGAATTATTATTTAATTCATGGTTGGGGAGAAAACTTTAAATGGAACAGAGCTATCCTTAATTTTCCTTTACGCACCATTGAAACATTGTTTTTAACCATTGCTCTGTTCACGCTTTTGGTTGATATCTCGCTACCGGTTGAATTAATCACTCTTGACAGAACAGCACCTTATTGGTGCGGTTACAGGGTTGCTACTTATTTTCATCTACTTAT
>CAYQDP010000153.1:0-6696 GCA_964416235.1 uncultured Flavobacteriaceae bacterium
TTAAATACAAAAAAGAAAATAAAGACTATTTGGATTATTTACTTTTTGAAAGTCACGATAAAGATGGCTTTGTAAGTCAGGTAAAACAAGAAATTGATTTGCTCTACTCAGAAATTAATCCCGATATGAATTTGTATTATGCAAAAAAGATTTTGAGAAAGATTTTACGCATCACAAACAAATACATAAAATATGTTGGTGACAAATCAGTAGCGGTTGATTTACATATTTATTATTGCCGAAAACTAATAGAATCGCGCTTACCCATTGAAAAAAGCGCAAGGCTTGTTAATCTCAAAGCTGCGGAAATTAAGAAGATTAAAACCTTACTGATTGCCTTACATCCCGATTTGCAATATGATTACATTAAGGAATTAGAAGAGATGGGTATAAAAATCTGATTCCTGTATTCCTATTTTTTAAAGATAATATTTGCTAAATTTGTATAGCATGAGGGGGTTTAACATCAAAATAAATTACGTTCTCCTATTCCTTACAGTTTTAATCGCTGGTCAAAAATCATTGGCACAAAGCGAAAAACAAAAACTAGACAGCCTATTTAAAGTCGTAAAAACTGTAACGCAAGATTCCAGTAAAGCAAATGCCTACACCGCTATTGCCGAACAATACCTTTTATTTAATGTTGACAGCGCCTTTCTTTTTATCAAAGAATATGATTTAATTGGGCAAAAACTTCAATTATCAAAAAATGAAAAACTCCGTGAAAAAGGATTAAAACTTCACGCCACTGCTCTTCTGACCAGAGCTAACGGATTTTTTTATTTAAGTCAGAACGACTCAGCGACTCACTATGCCAAATCTGCCTTGGAAGTCTATAAAAAAACAAAAGATGAACAAGGAATTGCGGCCTGTAATAATACGCTTGGAAATGTGGAAATGAATTTGTCAAATTTGGACGAAGCAGAGAGATACTTTAAGTTAAATTATAACAACAGAAAAGTATTAGGAGTTTCTAAAATTGTAGGCGCTGCATGTAACAACCTGGGCATGATTGCCGGCAAAAAAGCAGATTATAAATCCGCTTCGAACTATTATCTGGAAAGTTTAAGAATTAAAGATTCCTTGGGAGATACTAAAGGTGTAGCAAAAACCTATAATAATTTGGGATTATTGCACGCCGAACAAGGTGATGGAAAAACGGCCTTAAAATACTATAACAAATCACTTGAAATTGATCTTGAATTAAATGATAAAAAAGGAGAAGCTGTTGCGTTGAATAACATGGCCATCATTTATTTTCAATATGAAAAAAATTACCCTAAATCAATTGAAACAAATGAAAAAGCTTTAGCCATACGTGAAGCCATTGGCGACAAAAAAGGTATTGGCTCGTCGCTTAACAATTTAGGAACCATCTATAATGTTCTAACCGATTCCATGCTTAAGCATAATGAAAAAGATAAAGCCAACGAATATCTCAAGAAGGCCGAAGATTATATTATACGGGCACTTGCAGTAAGAAGAGAAATTAAAGACCAAAACGGAGTAGCTTCAGCACTCAATAACCTCGGAAGTGTTTTTATGTATAAAAACAAAATAGATGAAGCAATTAAAATTTGTAAAGAAGCTTTAGAGATAGGCACAAAATTACAAATCCCGGAAAGAGAAGAAGCTTCCTGCAAATGTTTATACGAAGCTTTTAACCGCAAGAAAGATTTTAAAAACGCGCTTTATTATTTACAACGTCAAATAGCTTTAACGGATTCTATTAGAAATGAAACAACCAAAAAAGAATTACTTACTAAAACACTTTCCTACGAATTTGAAAAGAAGAGTCTGGCAGACAGTTTAAAAAATGCTGAACAAATTAAACTCGAAAGATTGGACTTTGAAAACAAACAAACTAAGCAAAGGTATTTCACTATATCGGCCATTTTGGTTTCTGTTTTGATGTTTGTTTTATTGGCAGTAACATTCCGCAATTACAGGAATAAAAAGAAAATTTCAGAGACTTTAACCCGGCAAAATAAAATTATCACTCAGCAGAAAGAAGAAGTTGAGAGTAAAAACATTGCCATCAATCAACAGAAAGAAATCATTGAAGAAAAGAACAGGGAGATAGTTGATTCCATACAATACGCTAAAAGAATTCAGGATGCAATTTTGCCTGACAATCAAATCCTGCGTGATTTTTTCAGTGAGTCGTTTATCTTATTCAAACCGAAAGACATTGTAAGCGGTGATTTTTATTGGATAGAAAAAAAGGAAGGCGTACTTCATTTGGCTGTGGTTGATTGTACCGGTCATGGTGTACCGGGTGCTTTTATCTCTTTATTAGGTTACAATTTATTAAACAGATCCATAAATGAATTTAATTGCAAAACACCAGCGTCTGTTTTAAAATGTATGGATGAAAAACTGGAAGAGCTTTTGCTTCGTTCATCTATTACTGTAAGAGACGGTATGGATTTAGCGTTTTGTACTTTTAAACAATCAGGCAGTAAATTGCAAATGAGTTTTTCGGGCGCGCATAATCCCTGCTGGCTTATTAGAAAAAATTCAGAAACACCAATCGGTAAAACCATTTTGGAATTTGACGACTATGTACTTTATGAATTGTCTGCTAACAGGCAATCGATTGGCGGATTCACAGAAAAAAAACCATACCACGAAGAAACTATATCGCTAACAAAGGGCGATATGATATACTTGTTTAGTGATGGCTATGCTGATCAGTTTGGAGGCGATAAAGGCAAAAAATTTAAATACGGAAAGCTACGCGAACTATTGCTTTCAATAAACGCTAAATCTCTTTCTCATCAACACGAGGTGTTAAATCAAACTATCGAAAATTGGAAGGGCGAACAATCACAGGTTGATGATATTTGTATTATCGGAATCAGGGTGTAATTGAAAGTTGTTCAAGGGTTAGCTGTGCCGCTTTCTGTTCAGCCGAGCGTTTACTGTAATGCTCAAACTTCACATAAGGTTCATTATTAATAAACACCTGAACCGTATAAATTTTATCACGACCGCGTTGCTCTTCGCTAAGTAAACGATACTCCAGACTTAATTTGTTTTTTTGGGTGTAAATTTGCAACTGACTTTTGTAATCTGTATCAGTATTTGCTAACTCTTCCAAATCGAGATGCAGTTTAATAATTCGTTGAACGATGAATTTCTTACATGCAGGAAATCCTTTATCTAAATAAATTGCACCAATCAAAGCTTCAAACGCATCACCATACGCGGATGATTTTCCTTTCTCCGTTTCCTTAATTCCTGTCTTCAGATATTTATCTATACCAACTTTTATAGCGAGGTGCTGTAATGATTGGCGATTTACAACCTTTGACCGTAGCTGTGTGAGAAATCCTTCATCCTTATATGGATATAATTTAAAAACATATTCAGCTACAACAGTACCCAACACCGCGTCGCCTAAAAATTCCAAACGCTCATTATTAACGGTCTCCCGCTTGCTACTATGTAAAAAAGCTTGTTTGTATAATGAAATATTACCGGGAGTAAATCCCAATACATTTTTTAAACTTTTAGAAAGTTCCTTTTCAGAAGAGTTTTTGAGTGTAAATCCCCTTAATAGCTTTAGCAAGCGAAAAAATTATGGATTATACTTGCGGAATACAACAGCGGCGTTGTGTCCACCAAAGCCAAACGTATTACTGATGGCAACATCAATGTTTCGTGTTTGTGCTTTGTTTACTGTTAAATTCAGTTTTTGATCGATATCCGGATCCGGAGTTTCGAAATTAATGGTTGGAGGTACAATACCATTCTTAATAGCTAAAACAGTTGCTAAACCTTCAATTGCTCCGGCAGCACCTAATAAATGTCCGGTCATTGATTTAGTAGAGCTAATGTTCATTTTGTACGCTTGTTCTCCAAATACATTAACAATAGCTTTCAATTCGGCACCATCACCTAAAGGTGTACTTGTTCCGTGTGTATTGATGTAATCAACTACATCTGCTGTAATTCCTGAATCTCTTAATGCACGTTGCATTACTAACGTTGCACCTAATCCTTCAGGATGTGGAGCGGTAATATGATGAGCATCTGCACTCATACCGCCACCAATTACTTCAGCATAAATTTTTGCACCACGAGCCTTTGCATGTTCAAGTTCCTCTAGTATTAATGCAACCCCTCCCTCACCTAAAACAAAACCGTCGCGGGTTTTATCATACGGACGAGAAGCACGTGTTGGATCATCATTACGAGTACTCATGGCTTGTGCTGAGTTAAATCCTCCAATACCACTTTCATTAATTGCAGCCTCAGAACCACCACTAACAATAGCATTTGCTTTACCTAAACGAATGTAGGTGAAAGCATCAATTAAAGCAGAAGTTGAAGAAGCACAAGCAGAAACTGTAGTGAAGTTAGGTCCGCGTAAACCAAAACGCATTGAAATATGACCCGAACAAATATCAGCGATCATTTTAGGAATAAAGAAAGGATTGAAACGCGGAGTTCCATCACCCTTTGCAAAAGCAAAAGTTTCGGTTTGGAAAGTATCTAAACCTCCAATACCCGAACCCCAAATTACTCCTACTTCATTTTTATCAATTCCCGGTTGATCAATACCTGAGTCGGCAACAGCCTGAACAGAAGCAGCAATTCCATAATGACAAAAAGCGTCGAGTTTACGAGCTTCCTTTTTATCAAAATAGTCATCTAAATTAAACCCCTTCACCTCACAGGCAAAACGTGTTTTGAATTTAGATGCATCAAAACGCGTAATGTTTGCCGCACCACTAACTCCATTAATTAAGTTAGTCCAATAATCCTGAACGTTATTACCCAATGGAGTAATAGCACCCAGTCCGGTAACCACTACGCGTTTTAATTGCATAAGAAAATAAATTAACGATTATTTTGCGTTAGTTTCGATGTAAGTGATTGCATCACCTACGGTAGAAATTTTTTCAGCTTGTTCATCAGGAATCGCGATGTTGAATTCCTTTTCGAATTCCATGATTAACTCAACTGTATCCAAAGAATCAGCTCCTAAATCATTAGTAAAGCTTGCAGTTGGAGTTACTTCCTTTTCATCAACACCTAATTTGTCAACGATAATTGATTTTACTTTGTTTGCTATGTCTGACATTTTATAAAGAATTTAAATTTGGCACAAAGATAGAGCTATCAATAAAAAAACAAAATAATTGCGTGCTTTTTAAGGAACAGGCTTTTAACAATAAGCTTAATAAGTTGTGAACCAATAATTAATCGAGGTGGAATTAAGACTTTTTTACATCTTTATGATGAGAGTGGCGCATTTTGTGGCGCAAATGATTATGTTGTGAATGCTGCATGGCATCCTTAGGAAGTTCTTCTTGCTTTTCTTTAAATACGTAATTAGTAATTATATAAATCAAAAGGCCGGCTCCAATTAACCCCCCCATAATATAAATACCTGTTAAGCTGTTGAATTCCTTACTTACGGTGTTTTTCAATTTTCCTCCGAAATCTGCACTTGCAAATAACGAACTGAATAGCAGTATGTTAAGGATAGCTAAACGCTTAACCCACATTCTATTTATTAAACTGTTCTTCATAAGAATATATATTTATAAAGCCCTGTAGGCTTATTATTTGCTTGAGTGCTGCGGAGAGGCAATTATGTATAATATTACGACTAATAAGCTAAAAGGTTCGATAAAATTATTTTTTTTTATTGAACAAAATATTGTTAATTTTGTAAGCGAAAATATGAAATGATAGAAAAAGGGGACGGAAAGTCCCCTCTTTTTTTGCCGAAACCGAATGATAACCAAAGAACAAATAGCAGAGCTAGCTAACGAGAAACTACAAGGCACTTCCTTGTTCTTGGTAGATATTAAAGTTCAACCCGGCAACAAAATTGAGGTTTACGTTGATGGTGATAACGGCATAGGAATTAATGATTGCGTGAGTATCAGCCGTCATATTGAAGGTAACTTAGACAGAGAAAAAGAAGATTTTTCATTGGAAGTAAGCTCACCTGATGCTACGAAACCGATTAAAATGGCGCGTCAGTACAATAAACATATTGGTCGCGATTTTGAAATTGTTCTTACCGATGCTACTAAAATAACAGGTACTTTAAAATCGGTTGACAATGACGGCAGCATTATTATTGAAACAACCAGCCGCGAAAACAAACCGGTTGGCAAAGGAAAAATAAATGTTACTAAAGAACATCGCATACAATTAAACAATATAAAAGAATCAAAAATCAAACTTAAATTTTAAAAAAAACAGAAATCATGGAAGGCGCAAACTTAATTGAATCGTTTTCGGAGTTTAAAGAAATCAAAAACATCGATCGTGCTACATTAATGAGTATTATTGAAGATGTGTTTCGCAGTATGCTTGTGAAACGATTTGGCACCGATAAAAATTTTGACATCATCGTGAACCCGGATAAAGGTGATATTGAAATTTGGAAAAACCGTCAGATTGTTGACGATGAGTTTGCCGAAGATTCTTTTGACTATGATGAAAATCGCCACATCAGTTTATCAGACGCTCAAAAAATTGAACCTGATTTTGAAATCGGAGAAGATGTTTCTGAACCTGTGAAATTAGAAGATTTCGGTCGTCGTGCTGTTTTAGCTATTCGTCAAAACTTAGTTCAAAAAATTCTTGAACTTGAAAAGAGCGAAGTTTACAATAAATACAAAGAACGTGTTGGTGAAGTTATCACTGCTGAAGTATATCAGGTTTGGA
>CAYQDP010000154.1:0-6637 GCA_964416235.1 uncultured Flavobacteriaceae bacterium
GCCACCACGCGCATCGCCTGCGCCTGTAGCTCCGTCAACGCTTCTGTGATCACATGCTAATGTCACCTTCATAACGGTCCCCGGCACTACGGCACCATTCTTCACAACAGGTACCTGACGAATTGCACCTACCGATAAGATACAAGATTCAGGTGAGTTGATAATGGAAGTAAATTCCTCAATTCCAAACATTCCTAAGTTCGAAACAGTAAATGTATTTCCTTCCCAATCTTGCGGTTGAAGTTTTTTCTCCTTAGCTCGTTTGCCCAAATCTTTAATTTCAGAAGCCACTTGCTGTAATGATTTTTCATCCGCAAAACGCACAACCGGCACTAAAAGACCATCCTCAACGGCAACAGCAACTCCAATATGAATGTGATTATTGATACGAATCTTATCACCCATCCAATAGCTATTTACACGCGGATGTTTTCGCAATGCGGAAGCGCATGCTTTAATCACTAAATCATTAAATGAAATTTTAACATCACTTACCTGATTAATGGCATTACGTGAAGCGATGGCATTATCCATATCTGCTTCAATCGTTAAATAGAAATGCGGTGCGCCATTTTTGCTCTCCAATAAACGACGAGCAATGGTTTTACGCATTTGTGAAGCCGGCTCATCCGTAAAGCTTTCCACTCCTCCTGTAAAAAAAGATCTTTTAGAAGTGCCCGGCGTAAATGTTTCAATATCCTTTTTTGTAATGCGACCGTTATCTCCAGAACCACTTACCATAGAGATATCAATTCCCTTTTCTTTGGCTAATGCTTTTGCCAATGGCGATGCCTTTACACGACCATTGGTGGTTTTATTTGAAACATTCGTTGTTGTGGAAGTTACTGTTGCGGCAACTTTCTGAACTTGGGTTTCTGCTTTTGGTGTACTAACGGTTTCCGACTTGCTACTTGTTGAAGTTCCTACCGCTGCTAAAATTGCTTTAACATCCTCGCCGCCTTTTCCTAAAATGGCTAATACGCTGTCAACCGGTGCGCTTTTACCAGCTTCAACACCAATATGAATTAATACACCATCCTGGAATGATTCAAATTCCATGGTTGCCTTATCAGTTTCGATATCGGCTAACAATTCACCACTCTTTACTTTATCACCAACTTTTTTATGCCATTTCGCTACTACTCCTTCGGTCATAGTATCGCTTAGTTTTGGCATGCGAACCACTTCCACTCCTGCAGGTAATTCCGCCTTTGAAACAGGAACTGTTTCGCTGGAATGAACATGAGTTTCGGTTTTTTCGGCAGGTTTTTCTGAAGTATTTCCTGCTAAAAGGGCACTAATATCTTCTCCTTCTTTACCTAAAATGGCAAGAATTGAATCGACAGGTGCTGCTTGTTTTTCGGGTATACCAATGTGTAATAAAACACCATCCTGAAAGGATTCAAATTCCATTGTTGCTTTATCAGTTTCGATATCAGCTAACAAATCTCCGCTCTTCACTTTATCTCCAATTTTTTTATGCCATTTCGCTACCACACCTTCGGTCATGGTATCACTTAATTTGGGCATGCGAACTATTTCCGCCATAATTTTTGTTTTTAGATCTTAAGTTGTTATTCTTGAATAAACGGATAGTTTGGTTCCATATACACATCATGGTACAATTCAGAAGGATCCGGATACGGACTTTCTTCTGCGAATTTTACCGACTCCTCAACAATGGCTTTCACTTTTTCTTCCATAGCTTCAATACCCGCATCATCAATCCATTTATTTTTCTTTAATGTATCAATTACTTTTTCAATTGGATCTTGTTGTTGATACTCCTTTACTTCTTCTTTGGTACGATAGGTTTGAGCATCGCTCATTGAATGTCCTTTGTAGCGGTAGGTTTTCATCTCTAAAAAAGTAGGTCCGTCGCCTCTGCGTGCGCGCGCAACAGCTTCTTCAATTGCTTCATGAACCGCCTCAACCGATAAACCATCTACAGGTTTACTTGGCATATCATACGCTAATCCTAATTTCCATAAATCGTGAACGTTACTTGTTCTCACCACCGATGTTCCCATGGCGTACATGTTATTCTCCACTATAAATATCACTGGCAATTTCCAATTCATTGCCATATTGAATGCTTCATGTAATGCCCCTTGACGAACAGCTCCGTCGCCCATTGAACAAACACAAACATTATCAGTACCCATATACTTTTCAGCGAAAGCAATCCCAGCACCTAACGGTACCTGCCCTCCTACAATACCATGTCCGCCCACAAAATTGTGTTCCTTACTAAAAATATGCATAGAACCACCTTTACCCTTACTGCAACCTGTGATTTTAGCATACATCTCAGCCATTACATATTTTGGATGCATACCCAATCCGATTGGATGCGCGTGATCACGATAAGCCGTAATGTGTTTGTCTTCCTTTTTTGTTGCACTAACAGTACCCGCAACAATAGCTTCTTGTCCAATATACAAGTGACAGAAACCTTTTATTTTTTGCTGAACATATACCTGTCCGGTTTTTTCTTCGAAACGACGCATTAAAAGCATTGATTCGTACCATTTCATGTATTGTTCTTTAGTGAATTTTAGTTTTTTTTCTACTGCGGTTTTTGACATAAGAAGCGCGTTTTAAGAACTACAAAAATAAGAGAAATTGCCAAATAAAAGAATAATATAATTATTTGTTTTTCAGTTGTTTAGAATTAAATAAAAGGGGTAAAAGTTGACTAATGCTGTTGCATGCGTAAACCTTACCTTTTTCGCCAGACATTATGATACGAATGCCCGTGCTGTATTTTTCTTCATACTCAGCGATTACTTGACGACAGGCTCCACACGGAGTTACAGGCTCTGTAATCTCTATAGTTGCTACTTTACAAGTAACAGCAATTGATTTTACAGACACAGTAGGAAATTCTGAAGAAGCAGAAAACAAGGCCACTCTTTCGGCACACAAACCCGAGGGGTAAGCCGCGTTCTCCTGATTATTTCCTTCTATAATCTTTCCGTTTTCTAATAATACAGCTGCACCTACGTAAAAATTTGAATAAGGCGCGTAGGCACGCGTTACAGCTAATCGCGCATGTGAGAGCAATTTTTTTTCCTCGGGAGCTAAATCGTTCTCAGAAGCATAAACTTCCACCTCTGTACTCAACTTCATTAAATTAAAATCACCTGCCATTTCGGATATTAATATTGATTTGTTTAAAAGTAAGAAATATATCAATTAAAGCTCACTTTAAATGCACTTAATTTATTGTATGAAAAAATCTACCCTACTCTCACTCTTATTCGCCTTTTTTGTTATTGTATCATTCGCGCAAAAAAGCGGCGGGTTATTTTATCAAAAATCCGGACTTAAAAATCTAACCAAAGAAGAAAACGAAGCTTTTGAAACTGCTAAAGAAATGCTGGATGAAAAACTATATCCGTTCGCATATAACTGTTTTAAAGATTTATCTTCTAAATATCCTAACGAAACTTACTTGAAATATTTAATGGCCGTATGCGGAACTTTCATTGGAGATAAACACGATGAAGCGATTACACTCTTAGCAGAAGTAAAAGAAAAAAACAAAAAAGCCGCTTATCTGACTTATTATGAAGCCATCCTCAATCATAAAACTTATCAATTCGATAAAGCTATTGAATTAGCCAACCTTCAACTTAAAGACACTAAGCTCGAACAGGATCAAATTAAAATTTTAAATCAGCTCATTCAATATTGCAACAATGCCAAAGACTTGGTGAAAAATCCAATTCAGGCTACCATTGAAAATGCCGGCTCTCCTCCAAATACAGAAAACGCCGAGTACTCTCCCGTTATTACCACAGATGAAGAGTTGATGCTGTTCACTTACAGAGGTATTGAAAGCACAGGTGGTCTGCGTGATTTTCAAAACAACGAAAACAAATACGGTTGTTATTTTGAAGATATTTTCATGTCGAAAAAAGTAGATGGCAAATGGCAAAAAGCCGAAAGTATTGGCGACAATAATACAAATGGAAACGATGCCGTAATTGCTATTTCTAACGACGGACAAAAAATATTTTTATACCGATTCATGGAAAGTGACGGAGGGGACATCTACGTTAGTAACCGTGAAGGTGATAAATTTTCGGAGGCGGTACGCTTAGAAGGCGAAATTAATTCGGGTTATTGGGAAGGAAGTATGTCACTATCAGGAGATCATAAAAAAATATTTTTCGCAAGTGAAAGACCCGGGGGATTTGGTGGTAAGGATTTATATTCAGCCGTAATTATGCCTGATGGAAAATGGGGAAATATTAAAAATTTAGGTGATAAAGTAAATACCCCGTTAGATGATGATGCGCCTTTTATTCATCCTGATGGAAGAACTTTAGTTTTCAGTTCAAAAGGACATAACTCCATGGGTGATTACGATATTTTTCTTTCTGACATTGATGAAATTGACAGTACATGGAAAAAACCAACCAATATCGGATATCCAATTAATACACCGGATGATGATATCTATTACTTCCTGTCGGCCGATGGAAAACGTGGTTATTATGCCAGCGCCAAATCAGGAGGTTTTGGCGACAAGGACATTTACATGGTTGCACCTGCAGTAAGCGCAAAAAAATCATACCTCACTGTATTGAAAGGAAAAATCACCGAAAACCTTCAACCTTACTCTGGTGAAGTAGTTGTAATCATTAAAAGTGGGAATAAAAATTTCGGAACCTTTAAATCCAATTCAGCCAACGGACATTATCTGTTAAGTTTGCCATCCGGTTATAACTATAAAATTACTTTCTATCATAAATCTTATGGTGAAAAAGTAGCCGATGTAATTACTGAAAAATTAAATGGCTATGCCGAAAAAGTAGTTGACATTAACTTCGGCGAAAATGATACACTCAATAAATTTCAAACTATTATTTTAGAATCTCCCAGCGAAAACGGAACTGTTGCAACAACTCCTGTAACCCCTGCAACCCCAACTGTTGCTCCAGTAACCGAGGCTCCCGTTACTGCTTCAACCTTAGGTGCCACGGATATAAAAGGTATGTCGCGCGATCAATTGTTTAACAAGTTTGCGGATTTAAAAATGGGTGGACTAACCTTTATTGTACAGGTTGGCGCTTACCGTCATCCTGAAAACTATAAGGGAGAGAAAATGAAAAATTTAGGAGGTTACAAACGCGATGGGACTATTATGAGCGACGTACATCTTATCATTGCTACAAAAGAGTTTAGCACGTGGCGTGAAGCCGATGATTTTTGTAAAAAAGTAAAATCTGCAGGAACCTTCGACGCATTTATAACCGCCAGCTTAAACGGAAAACGCATGTATTTAAAAGAACTTACCGAACAAAGTGTTTGGATAAATACAGGAATGTAATTAAACAAATAGAAATCAGTAGGATAGAATATAATTTTTATTACCTTAGCAAACTTTGAAAACCCAGCATATGAAAAAACTTATCTACTTAGTTTTATTATTCGCAAGTATACAGTTATCTAAAGCACAAGATGCTCAAACTAAATCTTGGACCGCTGAAGACAAAAAATCATTTGAATCTGCCAATAAGCTTTTTAATAAACGCTTTTATGCGCAAGCTTATGAAAAATACAAATCGCTTTTCTCCACTCATGAAAATGATTTGTTCTTAAAGTTTGTTACAGGTGTAAGCGCTGTGTATTTAAATGATAAGCACGATGAAGCTGAGACTTTACTAAATGAAGTAAAAGCCAAAGACAAAAAAAATAAAGACGTAGATTACTATTTAGCTTTATTGTATCACAAAACTTATCAATTCGATAAAGCTTTAGAGTTCGCTAATGCTTTACTTACTAATCCAAAAATCACGCCTGATGATAAAGCTGAATTAGAACGCTTAGTTTTCTTTAGCAAGAACGGAAAGGAACTCTATCAAAATCCTGTTGAAGCGAAAATTGAAAACTTAGGTTCTCCAATCAACACTGAAAATGCCGAGTATTCCCCGGTTATTAGTCCGGATGAAGAAACCATTATATATACGTATCGCGGTAAAGAAAGCATGGGCGGATTAGTGGATGAATACAATAAACCTAATCCAAAAGGAGATTATAATGAGGATATTTTTGTTTCCAAAAAAGTTGACAAGGTTTGGCAAACCCCTTCGGGCTTAAGCGAACTAAACACGATTGATAATGATGCCGCAATTGCGTTATCGCCGGATGGTGAATTGTTATTCATCTTTAAATATACCGGCGACAATGGAGACATCTATGTTTGTCACCGCGATAACGGAAAGTATGGGGCTCCCGAAAAATTACTGGGCGACATCAATTCTCCTTCTTGGGAAGGAAGTGTGTCTATGTCAACCGATCAAAAGAAAATTTATTTTGCAAGTGAGCGTCCGGGTGGATTTGGAGGGAAAGATTTATACGTTGCTACAAAAAATGAGGATGGTTCATGGGGTAATGTAAAAAATCTTGGAGATAAGATTAATACTAAATACGACGAAGACGCGCCGTTTATTTCTCCTGACAGTCGTACTTTAGTTTTCAGTTCAGAAGGCCATAATAGTATTGGAGATTTTGATTTGTTCACTTCTGATTGGAATAAGGCTGACAGCTCGTGGTCGGCTGCAAAAAATTTAGGTTACCCTATCAACACTACCGATGATGATTTATTTTATGTTTTATCGGCCGA
>CAYQDP010000155.1:0-6611 GCA_964416235.1 uncultured Flavobacteriaceae bacterium
AAAGTTACTTTTTCTGAACGGTTATGGCGTTTTATGTCGTATTTGGCAATCGGATTGGTATTTGCTACTGTTACCATTATTTTAGCTTTTAAGTTTTTAGATTCTCCCAAAGAAAAAATGTTGCGTCGTGAGATTGAGGCTTTGCAACTTCAATACGATTTATTGCATAAAAAAATGAATCAGGTGCAGGTTGTTTTAAACGATATGCAAGACCGTGACGATAATATTTACCGTGTGATTTTTGAGGCTGAGCCGATTCCAACTTCCATTCGTAATGCAGGCTTTGGAGGAAGCGAGCGTTACGAAGTTTTTGAAAATTACGAGAATGCTGATTTATTAAAGCGTACCACAGAGCGTTTGGATAAAATCACCAAGCAATTATACATTCAGTCCAAATCGTTTGACGAAGTGGTGAAAATGGCACGTGATAAGGAAAAACTTTTAGCTTCTATACCTGCCATAATGCCTATCAATAATAAAGATTTACGTCACCAGGCGGGCGGATTTGGATGGCGTACGCATCCCATTTACAAAACACCTGAGTTTCATCCGGGAATGGATTTCTCAGCTGAACAAGGAACACCAATTTATGCTACAGGTGATGGCGTGGTGGAAGTGGCCGATGCCAATGCACAAGGTTACGGTAATCACGTGGTATTAAATCATAGTTTTGGCTATAAAACTTTATACGGCCACATGAGTAAAATGGCGGTGAAAGTTGGGAAGGTGGTTAAACGCGGAGAGCTCATTGGTTATGTAGGAAGCACCGGTTTAAGTACGGCACCTCACGTTCACTATGAAGTAATAAAGAATGGCGAGAAAGTGAATCCGATTAACTTTTACTATAACGACTTAACACCGGAGCAATATCAAATTATGCTCGAAATGTCTTCTAAGTCAACCCAATCGTTCGACTGATGACAAACACTCAAAAAATTGGTTTTGCGACTGCTATTTCATTGGTAATTGCCAATATGATTGGTACCGGTGTATTTACAAGTTTGGGATTTCAGGTGTTGGATATCGAATCGGGTTTCGCTATTATGATGTTGTGGATTGTTGGCGGTATTCTGTCATTATGCGGCGCATTAACTTACGGAGAAATTGGTTCTGCATTTCCGCAGAGTGGAGGAGAGTATAATTATCTTTCTAAATTATATCATCCTTCGGTTGGGTTTTTATCGGGTTGGGTTTCAGTTACCGTGGGATTTGCAGCGCCGGTAGCTGCAGCATCTACTGCATTAGGTTTGTATGTAAATAAAATTTACGGCTCGGTAAATCCACAAATTTTAGCAGTATCCGTTATTTTAATACTTACCATTGTTCACTCTATCAATTTAAAATTGGGAAGTGCCGTTCAGCGCGCGTTTACACTTATCAAAGTGGTGATAATAGTGATGTTTGTTGGATTTGGATTGTTTCATCATCCCGAACACAGTGTATCTTTTTCTCCTACTAGCGATAGTTTCTCGCAAATGATGTCATCGGCTTTTGCTGTTTCTTTGGTATTCGTCACTTATGCTTATTCGGGTTGGAATGCGGCAGCTTATATTGCCGGTGATTTACGTGAGCCGCAGAAAAATTTACCAAAAGCGCTGATATGGGGAACTCTCATTGTGATGGTGATTTATACAGCTTTAAATTTTATTTTTCTGTATTCGGTGCCAATTAATGAATTGAAGGGTGTAGTGGAAGTTGGTTATCTGAGTGCCAATAAAATCTTTGGTTCCGATTTAGGAAGATTCATGAGTTTAGTAATTGCCTTGCTGCTTGTATCTACGGTAAGCGCTATGATTTTAGCCGGACCAAGAGTCATGCATGCCATGGGCAACGACATACGACAATTAAAGATATTTTCTACTTCTAATAAAAACAACGTGCCTTATGTAGCGGTAATATTTCAGTCGGTGATTTCAATTGTCCTAGTTCTTACTTCTTCTTTTGAATCATTGATTACTTATGTAGGATTTACTCTTAATCTATTTACTTTTCTTACTGTATTTGGTATTTTTATTTTGAGAGCTAAACATAAAGAAATTAAAACAGCATATAAAACACCCTTGTATCCGATTCCTCCTATTTTGTTTTTACTGATTAGCGGATGGATTTTATTTTTTATCTTTAAGAATAAAACCATGGAATCCTTATTTGGATTAGGAACTGTAGCTTTTGGTTTTTTAGTGTATTGGATTAGTGAAAAATACAAGCAAAACGATAACTAAAATATTTTTCTTAAGCTTCATCAGCTTTCACTGCGCATTCATTTATTCTCAATCGCCCTTTAATTTCCAAGAATACCTCAAGGCTACATTATCGCGGCATGCCTCGATTCTGAATAATCCCAAGACACATAAATTGCAAATTGTTTATACGCAAATCAATCGCGATGAAAACAATCAACCTGCATTTAAAACTTACAGTTACATTCCCTTCAAAGCTTACGTTTATCCCGCCAGCACCGTAAAATTACCTGTTACTGTGGGCGCACTGATTAAGTTAAATGAACTCAAAGACACGAAGCTTTCTTTGCAAAGTGCCATGTTTACAGACAGTATTTTTCCTTGCCATCGAAAAGTTACAAAGGATACAAGCTCTTTCTCAAAACTTCCGTCATTAGAAAGCTATCTAAAAAAAATGTGGTTGGTCAGCGATAATCTTTCCTGTGCACGTGTGTATGAATTTGTAGGTTGTGATTATCTGCATAAGCAGTTAAGCAATTATGGATTTAAAAATATACGTATCCATAATAAATTGGATATATCCTGTGAGGCGGATACAGCGAAAATTTCACCGCCAATAGTTTTCTTGTCTCCAAATGGCGATACCATCTACAAGCAGGCATTCATTCCCGCTGCCTATAAGGAACCGCATCCTATCGCAAAATCAGAAGCAGGAACTTCCCATCGAAACACGAAAGGTAAAAAGCAAGCTGGTCCTAAAGATTTTTCGCTTCATAACTATTTTCACATCGAGGATTTGCATGAAATGATGAAGCGTTTGGTTTTTAACCCTTATTTAAAACCTGAAGAACAATTTCCAATCAGTAATTCAGATCGTCTTTTTGTATTAAAGCAAGCGGGTATGATGCCACGAGAAAGCGTGTCGCCTCTTTACGACAAAAAGCAATACTATGATTCTTATAAAAAGTATTTCATTTATGGAAGTTCGGTAGCCACCATTAAAGGTGATAGCGTACGTGTATTTAACATCGTAGGTAGGGCTTACGGATTTTTGATTGATTGCGCTTATATCGTTGATTATAAAAACAAGATTGAATTTTTGCTGACTGCTGCTGTTTTTGTTAATCAGCGCAATGATATCGGGGGCGGAAGGTACGAATATGAATTGAAGGGTTTGCCTTTTTTGCGCGATCTTTCTCTTAGCTTATACGATTTAGAACGCCAACGTAAAAAAAAGGTTATTCCCGATTTAAAAGAGTTTAATTTATTTGACGGGCATTAGATAAAATCAATACCTTTGGCCACCTGTTTATGAGAACATTATTAGCAATCGTTATAATCATTTTTCTTTCTTGCACATCAAATGATGCGAAGAAGGAAAGCAACTCACAAAATTTAAAAAAGGATTCTGTAATTCCTCCTGTTAAGGAAGTAGAGCCGGTAAAAGATTCGGTTATTGCTGAAGTAATAGCAAACGAACCGGCATTAAATTATATTCCTTTTAACGCCGACAACTATTTTAATAACGTTACTTCAGTATTAAGCGGACTAAAAGGTCAGGCGCATAAATTCAATTATTTATTTGATTCGGTGGCCTGGAGTCGACACCAATTTTATGTTGACAGCAGCTGGAAAAAATTGGAAGCACGCCGATTAAAAGCAATGCGTAATTGGGCGGCTACGGAATTTTCTACGCCTAACACCATTTGTAAAACCGTTTTCTATCCTTTCTCTGGCCCTGATTTTTTAACAGCAACTACATTCTTTCCTAATGCTGATAAATACATCATGTTGGGATTGGAACCCGTTGGGAAATTACCTGAATTCAAAAAATTCAAACCGGGTGATCACACAGTTTATTCGGCGCACTTTAAGCAATCTTTAGGCGATATTTTTGTGAAGAGTTATTTTATTACCCGTAAAATGTTGCAGGATTTTAGCTCTCAAAAAGTAAATGGTTTATTGCCTATACTAACTTTTTTCATTCGTAAAACAGGCCATGAGATTTCCGATATTAAGTATGTATACCGTTATAAACAAGATTCGATTGTAGAAAGACCTTATGATGTAAAAATGCCCGACATTGAAGACGGAAGCACTAAAAAACCATTTGGAGTAAGAGTGGATTTTGTGCAGGATGGTAAAAATAAATCGGTGTATTATTTTAAATACGACGTAAGCAATAAAAAGTTTAATGATACCTGTGCATTTTATAATTACATCAACAAAAGCAAGAATGTAGTTACTTACATTAAGAGCGCATCTTATTTGCTGCATAATAATTTCATGAGCAATATGCGCGATTTGATTTTAAATAATTCAAGTTATGTGATACAGGATGACACAGGTATTCCTTATAAATTCTTTACCGAGAATAATAATTGGGAGATGAAGTTATACGGACAATACACCAAACCTGTGAGTGATTTTACTTATTTAAGTATGCAAAAACCTTTAGAAGAAGCCTACCAAAAAGACAGTGCAAAAATCGGTAAGTTGCCATTCCATTTAGGTTACCACTGGGGCAGCAAAAAAGACGTGATTATCTACGCGAGTAAGAAGAAGTAGGAATTAATTCGAATTGCAAACGTCTAGAAGGATTTATGTTCATTCCATAGAATGGCTTTGAATTTATTTCGTAAATTTAACAAACAAGCAAAGTCGGCAGGTTGTTAAAAAGCTTATCATATCAAATTAATGAAAAAGTAATTTTTTGGTTTTTGATTAAAACAGTTATAGTCCTTAAGTTTTTATTTAACGCTAATCAAGTAATTTCACAAGTAAACTATGTCTCTAATCCTTCGTATGAAGATTTATATAATTGCAATCCCCCATATATTATTCCGCTATCAAAACAATGGAATTGTATTGATTCGTCAAAGCCCAATTTAGCAGGATATAACTATAACACCTGTTTTGGTAACGTTCCTTTGAATGGTGCAACATATCAATATCCTAAAACAGGAAATGGATATATTCGGATAAATTTCTATTGTACCTCACCGTGCACCTATACAAATTCAAGAACATATCCTAAGAATAGGCTTAAAGGAACCTTGATTAATGGAAATACATATTGCGCAAAAATGCACGTTAACTTGCAAAACACATCACCATACGCAATAGAGTCATTACAAATGTTATTAATTGATGGCTCAGTTGATACTATAAAATATGTAAACATGCCACTTACATATTTAACTCCGCAAATAACTAATACTCTTGGTATTATTAATGACACGTTAAATTGGATTGAAATAAAAGGAACCTTTGTTGCGAATGGGACAGAAAAGTATTTAATTATTGGTAATTTCAAAACAGATGTTGCTACTTCAATTACATCTAATACTACAGGTTTAGGTGGTGGTATTTGGAGTGAATATATGATAGACGATGTTTCAGTCATCGATTTCAATCTTGCAGCGAATGCAGGTCCTGATAAAAATATTACTTTAGGAGATAGTGCTTTTATAGGCATTCCTCCTGAGGTGGGATTGGAATGTGTTTGGGCAAGCGGTACAACAACGATTGGTACAGGAGGAGGTTTATGGGTTAAGCCAACAAGCGTGGGCACATTTAGCTATGTAGTTACGCAAAACATTTGCGGTAATATAAAAAAGGATACAGTGAATGTAAATGTGAGTCCGGGTAGTGTGAGCGAGAATGAAATATTTGCACAAAGCATTTCTTTTTATCCCCAGCCCGCACAGGAATATCTTTCCATTTATTTCCATTCATATTATGATGCAAACATAAATTGTATAATTCAAGACATAAACGGTAAGGAAGTTTTAAGACGAGAATTACCGGTAAATCAGTTTAAAGCCCAATTGGATTTATCGGGTTTAGATAATGGAGTTTATTTTTTACATTTTAAAACTCCCAATGATAGAATCGCAATAAAACGATTGGTTATTGCCGGCAACTAATGAAAGTTTGCAGCGTTATTTAGGTTAAAACCTTGTTAATAACTCCATTAGCCCTTCTTGGCTAATTATTTTACATTTGGTTATGTCTTTACAAAAAGAGCAAACCGATAAATTATATTATTCTATCAGCGAAGTGTCTGATATGTTTGAAGTAAATGCTTCAACCATCCGTTTCTGGGAAAAGGAGTTTGATATTTTAAAGCCCACTAAAAACAAGAAGGGAAATCGTCTTTTCACTCAAAAAGACATTGAAAATCTTCGTCTAATTGTGCATTACGTGAAGGAAAAAGGTTACACCCTAAGCGGAGCAAAAGATGCACTTAAAAACGGCTCGCCGGAGCTTGATAACGTTAAACTGGAAGTGATTGAAAAGCTAAAGCAAATCAAAGACAAGTTGAACGATATCAAATCACAGTTGTAATTTATTATTTATTTATATTTCTTGTTACTTTTTGGTTCGCCAAAAAGTAACCAAAAAACTCTTGATGCCGAAAGGCGATTT
>CAYQDP010000156.1:0-6584 GCA_964416235.1 uncultured Flavobacteriaceae bacterium
CAAACATGGTTTATGCAGGATGGATCAACAAAAGTATCACTTCTAAATTAAACTATAAAAAAATAAAAGCAATAGGATTATGCGGCGCGGATGTGATATTAATTCCGGCTACTAAACGTAAAACAAAAAACATCGATTACGGTTTTGTGGGAGATATTATCGAAAACAATATAAACACCGTGTTTATTTCATCACTGATAAATCAGAATATTGTTCCTGTCATTGCACCAATTACATCAGGTTATAACGGACAATTATACAATACGAATGCTGATACGGTTACATCGGGATTGGCAACAGCATTAAGCAAAATTTATAAAGTAAAAATCATTTATTGTTTTGAAAAAAATGGTGTTCTAAACGGCAAAAAGGTCATAAGCAAATTAAATGCTCCTTTGTATGCGGAATTAAAACATAATAAAATCATTATTAATGGAATGATACCAAAACTTGACAACGCTTTTAATGCCTTAGAAAAAGGTGTTCATTCGGTAGTAATCGGCAATTCAAAACATTTACAAAAATTAAATCAAAATGGAGGCACAAGCATTAGCATCAGATAGCACACTTCTAATCGAAGATGCAATTGAACTTTTAAAACAATTAATTGCTACGCCTTCCTTTAGCAAAGAGGAAAATAAAACTGCTGAAATTATTTTTGATTTTTTGAAATCGAAAACCATTAAAGCAAACAAACACCTCAATAACGTTTGGGCTAGAAATTTGTATTTTGATAAAAGTAAACCCACTTTATTATTAAACTCTCATCACGATACAGTTAAACCTAACAAAGGATACACCGTAAATCCATTTGATCCCATTGAAAGCGATGGCAAACTTTATGGCTTAGGAAGTAACGATGCCGGAGGTTGTTTAGTAAGCTTGCTGGCAACTTTTCTACATTTTTACAATAAGCAAAATTTAAAATACAACCTTGTATTTGCCACCAGTGCAGAGGAAGAAATATCCGGAACCAATGGCATTGAAGCACTTTTACCACATTTAGGAAAAATTGATTTTGGTATAGTTGGGGAACCAACGCAAATGCATATGGCCATTGCTGAGAAAGGTTTGTTGGTACTGGATTGTATCAATTATGGGAAAGCCGGACATGCCGCCAGAAACGAAGGTGACAATGCGTTGTATCATGCCTTACAAGATATCAGCTGGTTTAAAAACTACGCATTCGATAAAGTATCAGAAGTATTAGGTCCTGTTAAAATGACCGTGACCTCCATTGAAACCGATAACAAAGCGCATAATGTTGTTCCTGCTTCCTGCAAATTTGTGGTTGACATTCGGGTAAACGAATTATACAGCTTCGAAGAAATTTTGAGCATCATTAAACAAAATGTGAAGTGCGAAATTAATCCAAGAAGTTTGAGAATGCGTTCTTCTTCCATTTCATTAAACCATCCACTTGTTATTGGAGGAATAGAATTGAATCGAAATTACTACGGCTCACCAACCACCAGCGACAAAGCTTTGATGCCCTTCCCTACTCTAAAAATTGGTCCGGGTGACAGTGCACGAAGCCATACGGCAGATGAATTTATTTATCTAAAGGAAATTGAAGAAGGAATTGAATTATACATCAAACTTCTTAATAAAGTTATATAACACAAACACTAAACACAAACACTAAACATAAAACAGTAAAACAATAAACATCAAACATTCCATGAAAACAAAACTTTGGGAGAAAGAAATAAAAACCGATCAACTGATTGAGAAATTCACAATTGGTCATGACAGAACAATGGACCTGTTTATAGCGCCTTACGATGTAATGGCATCGAAAGCGCATGCTAAGATGTTATGCAAAGTAGGATTAATAACAAAAGAAGAATCGGAACAGCTTATTAAAGGATTAAATGAAATAGCCGAATTAGTAGCTGAAGGTAAATTCAAAATAAATGAAGGCATTGAAGACATCCATTCACAAATAGAATTTTATTTAACCGTAAGATTTGGCGAAACCGGAAAAAAAATTCATACAGCACGTTCAAGAAACGATCAGGTTTTAACTGCTATTAAACTGTATTTAAAACACGAATTAGAAACAATAAAATATAAGTCTATTGAATTACAGCATTTATTTAACGAATTAACTGCAAAATACTCGAATATAACATTACCCGGGTACACGCATTTTCAAGTGGCCATGCCTTCGTCATTTGAGATGTGGTTAACAGCTTATGCTGAAAGTTTAGAGGATGATTTGGAATTGGTTCAAGCGGCCTATAAGGTATGTAACAAGAATCCATTGGGTAGCGCTGCGGGTTATGGCACTAATTTTAAGATTGACAAAGAATTTACAACCAAAGAAATGGGATTTGCATCCTATCATAAAAGTGACGTTTATGCTCAAATGACCAGAGGTAAATCAGAAAAAGTAACCGCAATGGCTATCTCAATGGTTGCGCATACACTTTCAAAATTCTCTTATGATGTGTGTTTATACATGTGTCAGAATTTCAATTTCATTTCCTTCCCCGAACAGTTCACTACCGGCAGCAGTATTATGCCGCACAAAAAAAATCCGGATGTGTTTGAATTAATCAGAGCTAAATGTAATGTTCTGCAAGGTTTACCCAACCAGCTTACTTTACTCACAAATAATTTACCAAGCGGATACCACAGAGACATGCAAATAACCAAGGAATTAATTTTCCCAGCCATTGAACAATTAAAAGAATGTTTGGATGTATTGTTACATGTATTGCCTTCACTTCAGATAAATGCAGATTGTGCAAATAATGAGATTTACAAACACATGTACAGTGTAAACAGAGTTAACGAATTAGTTATAAATGGATTATCGTTTAGAGATGCTTATACACAAATTGCCGAAGAAATAAATTTACAGTAATAAAAAACTGTTTCCGACCGTTTTTAACAGCTCGTACGTCTAAACTACATGAAAACACAATCACCAGAATGGGTAGATAAAAATGAATACCCTTTTACCTCCAGTTGGATAGACTTAAAAGCCGGCCGTATGCATTATGTTGAAGAAGGAAATGGCGAAGTTTTAATTTTTTTACATGGCAACCCGGTTTGGTCTTACTCCTTTCGTAAATTAATAAAAGCCTTTTCTAAAGAATATAAATGCATTGCAATTGATCACCTTGGATTTGGTCTAAGTGACAAACCCAAAAACTTTAGTTATTTACCCGAAGATCATTCAGTAAATCTTGAAGAGTTCATCGTAAAGAAAGGGTTACAAAATATTACTCTGATAGTTAACGATTGGGGCGGACCAATTGGTTTAAACTATGCGGTCAATCACCCCGAAAACATTAAGCGATTAGTGATTTTTAATACGTTTATGTGGTCGGTTAAAGGCGACAAACATTACGAACGATTTAGTGGTTTTATGGGTGGTTCGCTTGGTAAGTTTCTTAATCTGCAATTTAATTTCTTTGGAAACTTGGTTATTCCAATGGCTTATGGAGATAAAAAACGTTTGACTAGAGAGAATAAATTTCAACTAACGCACCACACCCCTATTCCAAAAGAACGCAAGGGTGTTTGGGTTTTCCCAAAAGCAATTATTGGTTCTTCTGACTGGCTTGACAAAATTTGGCAAAAAAGAAACACTATTGCAAATATTCCATCTATACTAATTTGGGGTGGAAAAGATATCGCATTTCGTAAAAAAGAATTAGAAACCTTCCAAAGTTTTTTAAAAAATTCAACTACCTTAGAACTACCGGATGTTGGACACTATGTGCAAGATGAAGCCGGAGAAAGGGTGATTGAACCAATTGCAAACTTTTTAAAGAAATCTTGAGTGAAAACACAGAAATATTAATTCAACATGCTCGGAAAGGCGATATCAATGCTTTTCAAAGTTTGTTTTCTGTGTTTCATCAACAACTAAAATCTTACCTCTACCGTTTATTAGCAAACCGTAACGATGCCGAAGATTTAACCCATGATACTTTCATTAAATCATTTGATAAAATTTCAACTTATAAAGGCGATTCTTCATTAAAGACCTGGGTGTTTCAAATCGCCACTCACTTAGCTTATGATTATTTAAGAAAGAAACAGCGTTGGAATACGGATGCACAAGATAAAGCCAGGGATTTTGCCAGACACGATGAAGTCACAAAGCAAGAGTTTCGTTTTGTGCACCAAAATTCACCTTACGGCAATTATGAAATAAAAGAACATATTGATTTTTGCTTTACCTGTATTGGAAAGACTCTTTTACCCGAAAATCAAATCGCAATTATATTAAAAGACATTTATGATTTTTCGGTGAACGATATTTCTACTGTTCTGAATGTATCGGAAGGCGTGGTTAAACATTTGCTGATTGACACGCGAAAAACCATGACGGACGTGTTTGAAAAACGATGCGCATTAATCAATAAAAACGGAACCTGCCACCAATGCTCTGAGCTTAACAGTTTTTTTAATCCAAAACAAAACCAACAGCAAGTTTTGGTTGAATTGGAATTGGTAAAAGCCTCCAAACATTTTAATCGCGAACAATTATTAGAACTACGCACTCAACTCATCAAAGCAATTGATCCGCTACGCAGCAGCGGTTCCGAATTGCAGGATGCCATCATGAAATGTACCAGAAATGCAATAGGAGATATAAAATAAAAAAGGCCGGAATCCCGGCCTTTCTTTTCTTTACAACATTAATTATTCCTGAACACAAATCTATTCTCAAACATATCCAGAACAATTTCTTTGTCTTTATTAATACTGCCTGATAAAATTTGTTTTGACAATTCGTTCAACACTTGCTTTTGCATTACACGTTTCACAGGTCTTGCTCCAAACTGAGGATCATAACCCAATTGTGCTAACCAATCAATGGCTTCCGGTGTTGCGCTCATCTTAATTCCTTGCTCTGCCAACATCTTCGCTACGTTGTTGAATTGAATTTCCACAATCTTATTGATATCATCGCGGTTTAATGGTTCAAACATGATTACTTCGTCAATACGATTTAAAAACTCAGGACGAATCGATTTCTTCAGCATTTCGTATACCTCAGTCTTAGTTTTTGCCAAAACAGTATCCTTATTCTTCTCCGTCATTTTTTCAAAATTCTCCTGAATTAAATGAGAACCGATATTGGATGTCATAATGATGATGGTGTTTTTAAAGTTCACTGTTCTGCCTTTGTTATCGGTTAATCGTCCGTCGTCTAATACCTGCAACAGAATATTAAATACATCCGGGTGAGCTTTTTCAATTTCATCCAACAACACTACACTGTATGGCTTACGGCGCACCGCTTCGGTTAATTGTCCGCCTTCATCATAACCCACATATCCCGGAGGCGCTCCAACTAATCGGCTTACCGCATGACGTTCTTGGTATTCACTCATATCAATACGCGTCATTGAATTTTCGTTATTGAATAAAAATTCGGCCAAGGCTTTCGCTAACTCTGTCTTACCTACACCGGTTGTTCCTAAGAAAATGAATGAACCTATCGGACGTTTAGCATCTTGTAAACCGGCTCTGCTTCTACGCACCGCATCCGCAATACTTTCAATTGCTTCTTGTTGTCCGACTACACGCTTATGCAATTCGTCTTCAAGATGCAATAATTTTTCTCTCTCACTTTGCAACATTCGTGACACCGGAATTCCTGTCCACGCACTCACTACACTTGCAATATCTTCACTGTCTACTTCCTCCTTCACCATTTGTGAACCATTCTCTTTCGCTTCAGATAATTTAGCTTCCATTTCAGCTAACTTAGCTTCGGCCTCCTTAATTTTCCCGTAACGGATTTCAGCTACTTTACCGTAATCGCCTGCCTTCTCAAAATTATTGGCTTGAACTTTTAAATCTTCAATCTCCAGTTTAATTTTCTGAACACCTTCAATCGCTTCCTTCTCACCTTGCCATTTTGCACGCAACGCAGCACGTTTATCTTGTAACTCCGCAATTTCTTTATTCAGCTCAGTCACCTTCTTGTCTTCATTCTCACGCTTCATCGCCTCACGCTCAATTTCTAGTTGCATGATTTCGCGTTCTACTTTATCCAACTCAATTGGCATGGAGTTAATTTGCATACGCAATTTAGAAGCCGCTTCATCCATTAAGTCAATGGCTTTATCCGGTAAGAAACGGTCACTGATATAACGTTGTGACAATTCAACAGCGGCAATAATCGCTTCATCTTTGATGCGCACCTTGTGATGCGTTTCATATTTTTCTTTGATACCGCGCATGATGGAAATAGCATCTTCTGCACTTGGTTCATCCACCATTACTTTTTGGAAACGGCGTTCTAAAGCTTTATCCTTCTCAAAATATTTTTGGAATTCATTTAAGGTAGTTGCGCCTATTGCTCTTAATTCACCGCGCGCCAAAGCAGGCTTTAAAATATTAGCCGCATCCATAGCGCCCTCTCCGCCTCCACCTGCACCAACAAGCGTATGAATTTCGTCAATGAACAACACGATATCACCTTCACTTCCGGTTACCTCCTTAATAACAGATTTCAATCTTTCTTCAAACTCACCTTTATATTTTGAAGAAAGATTGAACAACACGATATCACCTTCACTTCCGGTTACCTCCTTAATAACAGATTTCAA